>JAFZSM010000122.1 GCA_017619385.1 Bacillota bacterium | reverse complement strand
ACGTTATCAAAAGGTAGATAAAGATGATATACAACGAAAAGGAGCCGGATATGGGTAAACTGCAAAGAACGGCAATGGCCGTTTTCTCAGGCTGCCTTCTAGCCATGGCAGCCGTGCTCTTTTACGGTATGATGAAGGACAAAGAAGAACAAGAGGAGGATTATCTTTTCTAAGTTCTATTTTGATCCGGGATTATTCATCCGTAAAGCGCGAACAAGGCGTATTTTATGTGATATAATAATATGTTATGAAATATGCCGATATCGTGATCGACAACAACACAGATGCCACGGACCTGTGCTACACCTACGCCTATGACGGAGAAGACGAAAGTCTTTTCTGCATGGGGAGAAAGGTCGTAGTACCTTTTGGTATGCATAACAAGGAGATCGAAGGCTACATCGTAAAGATCTATGACAAAGCCCCCGAAAGCCCGGAAGGAAAGGTCATAAAGTTCAAAAAGATAAAGTCTTTAGATCCCGATACCTGCCTTACAGAGGAGGCCGTCCGCACGGCCATGTGGATGCACACAAGGTATATTTGCAGGTACATAGAAGCCCTAAAGTGCTTCCTTCCCGTATCGGAGGTAAAGAGGAAGACCAAGGATCCCTTTGCGGATATTGAGCTAAGCGAAGCAGACTCAGTCCCCAAAGAGCTCACAGCTGAGCAGAGCAAAGTCCTTTCCGAGATAGGAAAGAGCATAGATGAAGAAAAGCATCAGGTCTTTCTTCTGAAAGGTGTAACTGGGAGCGGCAAGACGGAAGTCTACCTTCAGGCCATGAAGAAGGTCATAGATAAAGGCCGCCAGGGCATAATACTGGTCCCCGAGATATCTCTCACGCCCCAGGTGGTCGCAAGGTTCATGAGCCGCTTCGGAAAAGATTCAGTGGCTGTCCTTCACAGCAAACTTACTCCCGCACAAAGGACTGTTGAGTACAGGCGCATAGAAAACGGCGAAGTAAGACTTGTCATAGGAGCTAGATCGGCGGTCTTTGCCCCATTCAAAAACATAGGACTCATAGTTCTCGACGAAGAGCACGAGACTTCATATAAATCGGACAAAAGCCCCAAGTATGACTGCCTGGAGGTGGCGACCAAAAGAGCCATGGACCACGGCGCGGCGGTGGTCCTGGGATCAGCCACCCCTTCCGTGGTCGATTACTACAGGTCCGAAAAAGGCATATTCAAAAGAATAGAGCTTAAGGAGCGCTACAACCAAAACGCTCTTCCTGACGTAGAGATAGTTGACATGTCAAGGGAGGTAAGGGAAGGAAACAGATCCATGTTTTCAGTCCGCCTTGCCGACGCCATAGAAGAAGAACTTAGAAACAAAAGGCAGGTCATACTCTTCCTCAACAGGAGGGGCTATTCATCCTTCATATCCTGCAGGGAATGCGGCTTCGTCGTAAAATGCGGCGAGTGCGGCATATCCATGCCCTACCACAAAGACGAGGGAGTGTGCGAGTGCCACTATTGCGGCAGGAAAGTTAGGCTCCCCAAAGTATGCCCTGAGTGCGGCAGCAAGCTCATAGGAGGCTACGGGGTAGGCACCCAGCAGGTGGAAGAAAAGGCAAGAGAGCTCTTCCCCGAAGCCAAGATAGAAAGGCTCGACCTTGACAGCATCAGAAAGAAAGGCGAGCTCGAAAGCACCCTGAAGCGCTTCGGTAAAGGCAAGACCGATATGCTCATCGGCACCCAGCTCGTTGCAAAGGGCCTTGACTTTTCCAACGTGGGCCTTGTTGGCATCATCAGCGCCGACGTGACCATGAACATACCCGATTTCAGAGCCTCTGAAAGGACCTTCCAGCTCATGACCCAGGCTGCGGGAAGATCGGGAAGAGGAGATGAAAAGGGAAAGGTCATCATCCAGACCTACTCCCCAGAAAGCAGGGTCCTTCATTCCTCGGCAGCCCACGACTACGAAGGCTTCTATAATGACGAAATAAGCATAAGGGAAGCCTCAGAGTACCCGCCCTTTACGGACATATACCAGATCCTCATAATGGACGAGGACGAAGAAAAGACCAAAGAGTACGCCGAAAGGTGTGCGAGGTGGCTCAGAAAAAAGGTCCCCGAAGGGACCTACGTCCTGGGACCTGCAGCGCCCATGCTCTTAAAGCAGGGAGGTCTTCACAGGTACCAGATCCTCATAAAGACCCCTGCGGGAAGCAGGCAGCAGATAAGCGCCATAGTAAGGCAGCTTAAGGATAAACACGAAGAAACAAAAGAAAAAGCAAAATTGATGACGGTTGATATCAACCCGTTCTCGTTTACATAAAGTTAATAGTACGCAGGAGATATATAGATAATGGGAATCAGAAAACTAATATTTGAGGGAGATCCTCAGCTTAACAAAGTATCACGGGAAGTGACCGAGATAACGGATAGGATCAGGATCCTCCTTGACGACCTTGTGGACACCATGCACGAAGAAGGAGGCGTCGGCCTTGCAGCTCCCCAGGTGGGAGTATTAAGGCGCGTCTGCGTCGTCGAAGTGGATGAAGGCGAAGTATACGAATTCATCAACCCCGTCATAGTGGAGCAGGAAGGCGACCAGTACGGAAGCGAAGGCTGCCTGTCGGTGCCGGGATACTACGGAGACGTACACAGGCCTCAAAGAGTCGTCGTCGAAGCTCTTGACAGAAACGGCAAGAAGCAAAGATACGAAGCAGAAGACTTCAAAGCAAGGGCCTTCTGCCACGAGATAGACCATCTTGACGGCATAGTGTATACGAGCAAGGCAGACCATCTCCGCAAAGTGGAAGAGGACTGCGAAAAGGAAAAGAAATAGAGGGAAACCTTTGAAAATAATATACATAGGTACACCTGAATACGCCTGTATACCTCTTGAGGCTTTGGTATCTGCAGGGCACGACGTAAAACTGGTCATAACCCAGCCTGACAGACCAAAGGGCAGAGGAAACAAGATGCAAAAAAGCCCGGTCAAGATAGAGGCTGAAGGCTACGGTATCCCCGTGCTCTCCCCTGAGAAGATAAGGCAAAGCGAAGAGACTCTGGCAGCTGTCAGAAAGGCAGATGCAGATTTTGCCGTTGTCTTTTCTTACGGACAGATAATACCTATAGAGATACTTGACGCTCCGAAGTTTGGAAGCATCAATATACACGGATCCCTTCTTCCAAAATACAGGGGAGCAGCGCCCATACAAAGGGCGGTCCTTGACGGAGAAGAAGAGACCGGAGTCACCCTCATGCACATGGATGCGGGCCTTGACACAGGAGATATGTATGTAAAGGCCAAGACTTTCGTAGATCACAAGACTTCAGCCATGCTTTTTGATGAACTTTCCAAGCTTGGAGCAAAGCTTCTTTTGGAGTCTCTTCCGAAGATCGCTGACGGAAGCCTTAAAGCCGTTCCCCAGGAAGGCGAGAGCAGCTATGCAAAGATGCTCACAAAAGAAGAGGGGAAGATAGACTGGCAAAGGACTGCAGAGGAGGTAGACAGGCTTGTCAGAGCCTTCAACGACTCTCCTGTGGCCTGGACGTATAAAGAAGGGGAGACCTTGAAAATATATGAGACGGAGGTTTTGGAAGGAGACAGGGCTTTCCTTCCGGGACAGGTCATTTCAGCTGATAAAAAAGGCATCAAGGTCGCCTGCAAAGAAGGCGCTGTGAATATACTTAAGCTTCAGGCTCCCGGCAAGAAGATGATGGAAGCATCAGCCTATCTTCTTGGCAACAGAATTGAAACGGGAAGCTTCCTGGGAGTATAATATACATTTGAGGAATATCGGAGGAAGAGTATTTGGATAAGGACAGGCGCACCGCTTTTCTCATACTGAAGGAAACTGAAGAGAAAAAGAGATGGGCAAACCTTGCTGCAGACCGCCTCATAAAAAAAGAAGGGGCTGATTCTCCGGGCTTTGTCCGCGAGCTTGTCTACGGAGTCATAAGAAACAAGACTCTCCTCGATTTTAATATAGACAGATTTTTAAAAAAGCCAAAACTGGGACTTTCTGAACGCATATGGCTTCGCATGGGCTTTTACCAGCTGGCTTTGATGGACGGAGTCAAAGAACATGCGGCGGTAAACGAGACCGTGGAGCTTGCAAGATCTTTCAAAAAAGGATCTGAAAGCTTCATAAACGCAGTCCTTCGGAACTTCCAAAGAAGCGGAAAAGAGCTCGCTTATCCTGAAAAGGATGCTGAGAACTACCTGTGCGTCAGGTATTCGGTCCACGAAGATATAGCAAGGCTATGGACGGAAAGCTATGGAAAGGAATCGGCGGAAAGGCTCCTTCAGGCGAGCAGCAGCCCTGCGCCTTTGTCGATAAGGGTCAACAGGCTCAAGACAGATAAAGATAAGCTTTGCGAAGACCTTGAATCTTTGGGATTCGAAGTATATAAAGAAGGGCATTTGAGCAGCAGCTGCATCTATGTGAAAGGCAGCGGGCTCCTGGATACTGATCTGTATAAGGATGGGTATTTTTCCGTCCAGGGAGATTCGTCCCAGTATGCAGTAAGGATCCTGGATCCAAAGCCCGGGACCACAGTCATAGACCTTTGTGCAGCTCCGGGAGGCAAAAGCTGCGCCATGGCAGAGCGCATGGAAGGAAAAGGGCAGATCCTGGCCTTTGACATATATGAGCACAGGGTAAAGCTCATAGAAAAGGAAGCAAAAAGGCTTGGCCTTGATATGATCAAGGCAGGTCTTGGCGATGCGTCCATCTATGACGACAAACTTGATTCCCTTGCGGACTATGTCCTTGCAGACGTGCCGTGTTCAGGCCTTGGGACCCTCAGGGAAAATCCCGAGATCAAATTCAGGACTCCCGATGTCATAGAAGCGCAAGGAGAGATCCTTAAGAACGCACTTCGCTACGTAAAGCCCGGCGGCTACGTTCTTTACAGCACCTGCACCATTGACCCTAAAGAAAACGAAGAAGTCATAAAGGCATGCGAAGAGATAGATTCCCACGCTCTTTCCGGCAGCCCTTACGATCCTTCAAAGAAATACAAAGTCATCGCTTCAAGGCAGCTTTTCACCAAGAAGGGCGGTTATGACGGTTTCTATATATGCCTTCTAAAGCGCAGCGAAAGCGGCGATCAGTGTTAAGACAAGGAGATTGCTTTGATCACAGTAGGTTTCAAGACAGACAAAGGAATTAAAAGAAGCGACAACGAGGATTCTCTCTTCGTCATCCCGGACAAAAAGATATTCATCGTGGCAGACGGTGTGGGCGGACAGAACTCCGGAGAACTTGCAAGCCGTATGACCGTAGGGTATATGGCCCAGTTCGTGTGTCTCAATCCCATAGAAAACGCCAAGACAGGAGCCGAGCTCAAAGCATATTTCAAAAAGCTCTTTTCAGGGGCAAACAGCCTGGTCCACGCAAAGGCCACCAGCGAGCTCGGAAACTACGGCATGGCGACAACGGCTGTCCTTTGCTACATAAGAGACAACACCGCATACTTCGTCAACGTGGGAGACAGCAGGGCCTACCTCATAAGGGACGGCAAGTACTACCAGATAACAGAGGACCATTCCTTCGTTCAGACCATGATCAGAGAAGGCCACCTGACAAAAGAAGAAGCCGAAAAAAGAGCTGACAAAAACATGATAACAAGGGCCATAGGGGGAGAAGAGGAAGTACATCCTGATTATTTCACCCTTGACCTTTTCCAAAGAGATACGATCATTTTGTGCACCGACGGGCTCCACGGCGAGGTTTCCGATGAGGAAATGGCAGCCATGGCCACGGAGTCGACCGCCATGCACGACCTTGCCACACAGCTCGTTGAAAAAGCCAACGAGGCCGGCGGCAAAGACAATATAACCGTAGTTTGCATCAGGATCCAGTAGAGGTAGGGCTTATGGGAAGCAGAGTTCTT
>JAFZSM010000121.1 GCA_017619385.1 Bacillota bacterium | reverse complement strand
TGCCTCGAGCACGGTATAGGCGCAGAGGAAAACCCCGCCGTAGCTAAAGAATGGTACCAAAGGGCTAAGGAAGCGGGTTACGAAGAATAGAGGAAAGGAAAAGATCCAAATACATGAAAAGGAGCGGCCGTGCCGCTCCTTTGACATCTCATAGCAAGGCTATGATTACTTTTTCTTGTTGACAGCTTCCTTGAATGCTTTTCCTGCCTTGAATACAGGAGCCTTGGATGCCGGGATCTTGACTACTTCGTCCGGCTTCTGGGGATTTCTTCCCTGACGTGCCTTGCGGGATTTTACTTCAAAGGTTCCGAATCCTATGAGCTGGACCTTTCCGTCCTTTTTCTTGAGTTCTTTTTCAACGACTTCTGTGAATGCGCTGATAGTTGCTTCTGTGTCTTTCTTTGTAAGACCTGTCTGAGCTGCTATTGCTGCTACCAATTCTGTCTTATTCATATATATCCTCCTAAGAATCTCTGTCCCTAAAAACAGGGAACCAATATAAACTGACTTCTGATTACATTTTACCCTTTGGCAGTACCTTGTCAAGCAAAACCGTTAATTTTTCAAGCTTTTTGACGCCTTTGAGCTCTGCTGCAGTGATAGTTCCAGTAAGGAAGACGAGAACCACATATACGATCACTGCGACCCCGATGGATATGAGCACCGAAAAAGCGTTACCTATGTGTTCGTAAAGGAGCCTGTAGGTCCCAAAGGCGCACACTCCCATCACAGCCGAGGCAAACAAAGGCTTGAAAATGCAAAGCATGAAGTCCAGCTTCACCCCTGTATACTTCTTTGCGGACAGGTAGTTCAGCATGGCTGATATGACATAGGTTATGACCGTTCCGTAGGCTGCGCCTGTGACGTTTATCTCCGGTATGCCGCAGAGTATATATGTTGCGATGAGTTTTACGACTGCCCCTATAAAGAGGTTCCTCACCGGTATTTTTTGTTTGCCTATGCCCTGGAGCACTCCGGAAAGTGCCTGGTGTATGGCCAGGAGGGCTATGCCCGGCGAATAGGCCGCAAGGCAGGTAGCCGCATTGATCGCAGCTTCTTTTTGAAGTGGATAAAGAAGGAGCATTATGGGCTTTGCAAGGGCCAGTATACCTATGGCACACGGCATGCCTACAAGGCTTGCATACCTTACGGAAAGCTGAGTATTCTGCTTTACGAACTCCGTGTCGCCCCTTAGCTTTGCATCGGCTATGACTGGTACAAGACTCATGCAGACAGCCGCCGTGACTGCGTCAGGCATATTGATGATGGGAGATGCCATCCCGGAAAGCTGTCCGAAAAGGGACCTGGCCGTCACCTGATCGTAGCCTATGGATATGAGCCTTGTTTTTACGACCACCGTATCCATGGTGTTGATGATGGGCATTATGAGAGCGCCAAGTGTGATGGGCACGGCTATGGATAATAGCTCCTTGAAGATCTTGCCGCTGGCAAGCTTAGGTTCGCCAGTTTCCGGCTCAAACTCCCCTACGAGAGCCTTTTTCTTGCGCCAGAATGCAATGGCCGTATAAAGGAGCGCCAAGGCACCTCCTATGGATGCGCCGCCGGTAGCTCCCGCCGCTGCATATTCCAATCCTCTGTCCAGAAAAAGCATGGCCAGGACGAAACCCGTCGTCACTCTGAAGATCTGCTCCACGACCTGGGATACCGCCGTAGGCACCATGTTCTGCTGGCCCTGGAAATATCCCCTTATGGAGGAGATGACCGGGCATACGACAAGGGCCGGAGCAAGGCTGTACATGCACCATATGGCGTTGGGTTCTGAGATCCGCCTGCAGATCTGCGGTGCGAAAATGAACATCACAAGGCCCGTGAAAAGGCCTATGCACGCCATCAGGAGAAGCGAGTGCCTGTATATCCTGAAGCTTTCTCTGTATTTACCCTGTGCTCTTCTTTCTGCGACCATCCTCGAAATGGCTGTGGGGATGCCTGTCGTAGCTATGGTCAAAAGCGCTATGTATATGGGATAAGCGGTCTGGTAATATCCCATGCCGTCATCGCCGATGATGTTGGCAAGGGGTATCCTGAAGCATGCTCCAAGGACCTTTGACATGAGTCCTGCAACGCCCAGCAGAGCTGCTCCTCCCACGAATGTTTTCTTGCTGTGTTCTTCCATCTATCCTCTTTCTTCGATCAGCCCTTCTTTGTATGCTTCTACCAGCATCTTCAGGGTGTCTATGGTCTCCTGACGTTTCTTTCCGTCATCGGTGTCTTTGTTGAGCATTCGCTCCGAAATATCCTGGCGGGCCACCTGGGTGGAATGTATATCCATCTCCTGCTCTATGGCCTTTTCCTTGCTCTCGAAAGGATCGTGAGCGGTAAGGATGAAGCCGTAGGAATTCTGCACGAGAGAATAGCCCGCTATGCCTGTCGTCTTTTGATAAGGCTTTGCAAAGCCTCCGTCTATGACCATGGCTCTGCCGTCTGCATGAAGGGGATTGGTCCCCTTCTTTACAGGCATGTGACCGTTTATTATACACCCGTGAAGAGTATCTGCGTCGAATTCTTTCAATATTTTTTCCACTATGTCTACTCTGTTAAGGAGTCTGTAATACGGGTTGTCCTCCTCTATCCATGTGACCGGATCGTCGACAAAAAGCCTCTCGAAAGTGGTTATCTTCTTCTTTCCGAAGAGAGGGCTTTTGTACCCGCACCAAAGGAACCAGCACATGTCTATGCCGCGTTCTTTCTCTATGCCTGGCTTTCCGAAATATCCTTTTCTCACAAGCCCGTCTGCATAGTTGAACCAGTCTTTGCCCTTCCTGTGACCGTCGGAGGTGTTGATGGGGTCGAATTCACCGTCTTCCGTAAGGGGCATGCACCCGTGGAACAGGAGGTTTCCGTTGACCCTCTTGTAAAGACTGCCCTTGTCATAGAGGAATTTGATATGATCCTGAAGGAGCACGCTCTCCTTAAAGGCCTTCTGAAGCCTGGACACAACGGCCTCTTCTTCTTCCGTGAGTCTGTACGGATCTTTGGGATCTATGGTCGGGAAGTTCGTATCCTTCATGGGATACTCAATGCCGTCCACCACCACTGTGCCCTTTTCGTAGTTCACTTTGTGGAGAAGAGGAAGAGCATCCATCTCGTAATACGGGTGTTTCTTCACTATGGCGCCTTCGAGTTTGAACTGTATGATGGCTATGGCCTTGGATATCTTTGCCAGTGACACAAGGTCCGTATCGTGCATGGCATCGGTCTCCGAAGTCACAGCCTTAAAGCAGCTGCAGGGATCGTCTGCATAGGTTTTGAGAGCAAAGGTGATAAGGGGCCTTAAGGAGATGCCGTATCCAACCTCCAGGGTATGGAGATTATCGTACCTTGTGCATATCCTTATGACGTTGGCTATGCAGGCCGTGTTGCCGGCTGCTGCACCCATCCAGAGTATGTCATGGTTTCCCCACTGTATATCCACATCGTGGTATCTTCTCAGGACTTCTGCCACCTGGTCACCGCCTTTGCCTCTGTCGTATATGTCGCCCAATATGTGGAGTTTGAAAATGGACGTGTCGCAGATGAAGTCGCAAAGCGCTATGGTAAGATCGTCGCCCTCATCAGCATCGATGATGGAGTTGATTATGCTCTCCCTGTGATTGCTGGATCTGAAATCGTCGCTGCCGTTGGTGCTGAAGAGGAGCTCTTCTATGATGTAGGCGAACTTCTCAGGCATCTTCTTTCTTAAGTATGAACGGGTATATTTGAAGGTGGTGATCTCGAGAAGCTTTATGAGGCAGTTTATGGTCTTCTCGTAAAACTCCGGCATATCGGCACCTGAGTTTTCTATGATCTCCAGTTTTTCTTTTGGATAATAAATGAGGGTCGCAAGAGTTTTTCTCTCGCTTTCGGAAAGTTCCGGGAACGTTTCATCTATCTTCCTTCTGATAGTACCGGAAGCATTCCTTAAGATGTGGACAAAAGCTTCGTATTCGCCGTGGATATCGGAAAGGAAATGTTCAGTCCCTTTGGGAAGGTTCTGTATAGCCGACAGGTTGATGATCTCCGTCGCCGCAGAGATCTTCGTGGGATAGGTCTCCGAAAGAAGCCTTAAGTATCTTAGATCGCTTTTGCTTATGTCCATAGTATTGCCCTCCGTTCTGTATAGATATTATATCATACGATTGCTTTGACTAACTACTGCAAAAACTGTATAATACCAAGCGAAATGTTAGTGGTATATCCGAGCAAACTGAACGGAACAGTAAAAGCCCCTGCGTCTAAAGCTCATGCGCAGAGGCTCCTTTTCATGGCTGCGCTTTCAGACTATGCCACTCTCATAAAAAACGCACCCGACTGCGAGGACATAGACACTACCATTGCCTGCCTCGAAGAGCTGGGCTGCCGTATATCGAAAAAACCCGAAGGAATAGTCATAGACCCCTTCCCGAGGAACACCCCGGCAAAGTATGCGGACTTCGACTTTAAAGACAGTTCCACCACAGCCAGGATGGCCATCGCTGTTTCTGCGGCCCTTGGCATCAGGACAACCTGCAGCGGGTCCACTAATCTTCAAAAAAGAAGGCTCCTGCCTCTTACCAGCAGGATGGCCATAAGAGGAGTCAAGTTCTCCAACTTCTCCATACCCTGCACCACCGACGGCAGACTCGAAGGAGGAGAATATGTATTCGAAGGCAACGAAGGATCCCAGAATATAAGCGCTCTTCTAATAGCCCTGCCGCTTCTTAGGGATGACAGCGATATAAAACTGGCGAGCCCTCTCATAGACCCGTCATTTATCGAAATAACCATCAATTCTCTCAAGGAATTCGGGATAGTCATAGAAAAGACCGAAGACGGATACCATATCCCGGGCCAGCAGTTTTATCACACGCCCAAAACCGTGACTGTGGAAAACGACTGGGGACTGGCATCCATGTGGGTGACCGCAGGTGCAGCCTGCGGAAGCGACAGAAACTGCGTGACTGTAACTGACCTTCCTCTTCAGTCTCCACAGGAATACAGAGACATATATTCGATAATAAGCCTTCTTCATTACGATTTCGAAGATATAAACATAGACGCCACCGAATGCCCGGACCTTGCGACTCTCTTTGCAGCTCTTGCTATAGTAAAAGGCGCAAACATCGAAGTCACCGGAGTGCCTCAGCTTAAGTTCAAAGAAACGGACAGGATGAAAAACATGTCCGAGATCGCAAGGACTCTCGGCCAGCATTCAAGGATACTGCCCGACGGCATAGAGATAGAAGGCATAGGCCATCCCGACTACGAAAGAGGCAGGATGATAGATACGAAAGGAGACCCTTGGGTCTTCATGTCCATGGTCCTTGCCAGCGTAACGACGACCATACCCTTCGCCATAAAAGACGAACACGGCGCAGACAAAATAGACCGCAATTTCTTAAGGGATTTCAAAACCTTGGGCGGAGAATTCGAAATAGTGGGAAAACACTGAATATAGATCAGAACATAGTTAGACCCGGAAGCGTGAAACGCTTTTCCGGGTCTTTTGGTTCAATATATTTCAATTGCCCTTCAGCTCCGAGGCTGCTTCAGATATCTTTTCCAATCTGTGATAAAGGCCGCTTTTTCCCAAAGGAGGTTCGAAAAGCTGTGCAAGCTCCGAAAGTGCAAGCTCGGGATTATCTCTTCTTAAAACCGCCGTCTCCCGGAGCTTTCCGGGCAGATAATCAAGACCAACGGTCTTTTCGATATAGTTTATATCCGATATGACCTTTTGCGCTGCATTGACAGTCTTGTCGAGATTCGCTCCTTCGCAGTTGTTTATCCTGTTGGCCTTGTTTTTGATCTCTTTTGCTATGCGTATGTCTTCGAATCTGAACAACTGCTTGTTGCATCCAAGGACCGCCAAGAATTCGGAGATCTGCTCTCCGTCCTTAAGATAGACTATCTCTTTATTTCTCCTGCTGACGACTTTTCCTTTAAGACCGAAGCTGCCGAGAAGCTTTTTGACATCGGAAGCTATGACGCTGTTTGCGCAGCTGATCTCAAGATGATAGGCTTTTGCGGGATCCGACATGGATCCTGCGGCGAGAAATATGCCCCGCAGTGCTGCTTTTTTGCAGCAGCGCTTTTTGTAATTCGTGCTCTCAAGTCCGTCTTTGATATAGTTGGAACCTTCAAGTACCCCCAGTATGCCCAGTTCTCTTAAAATGGCTTCCGCGTTCATCTCGGGAGTTACGATGAGGGAATAGCTGCGGCCCTTGCTCATGAGCTGGCCGCTTTCTATCTGAAGGGCGGTCTTAGCTCCGAAGTATTCCTTTACAAGGGTAATAAAAAGACGGGCTACGGCAGCGTTGTCTGTCGTGACCTTAAGACCGGGCTTTCCGCCAATTATCACTATGCTTCCTGCAAAGCGGGTAAAGCCGGTGAGCTGAGCCAGCTGACAGCACTTGCGTCCTGTCTCGAGCCCCGTCAGTTCTTTTTTTATATCAGTGGTAAAACTCATCTGCTTTTCCTGAGTTCCCTGTTGGAAAGTTCGACGGCAAAGCCTTTTTCCTTGAGCCTTTTTGCCAGTTCTGCGGCGATGACCACGCTCCTGTGCTTTCCTCCCGTACAGCCTACGGCAATGTCGAGGTGGTACTTGCCTTCTTTTCTGTATTTGGGTATGAGTCCTAGGAAAAGGGTCGTCATATAGTCAAGAAAGGCCTGGGTCTCGGCAAAACCGAGGACGAATTCCCTGACCTTCTTGTTTTTGCCTGTGAGGTTTTTAAGGCTCGTCACATAGTAGGGATTGGGAAGAAAACGGGCATCCAAAACCCAGTCGGCCTCGTCGGGCTGACCGTATTTGTAACCGAAACTCATGACGGATATCCTGAACTGCTTGGAGGGATCGACACCCAGGTGGTTCATTATCGCATTGTAGAGGTTGGCAGTTTTCATCCCCGTTGTGTTTATGACGAAATCAGCCTGGCTCCTTATGCCTTCCAGCATCAAAGTCTCCGCTGCTATGGCAGCCTCCGTGTCTCCGTCTTTTGCCAAAGGATGCTCTCTTCTCGTTTCCTGATAGCGCATGAGTATTGTCTTCTCACTGGCTTCCAGGAAGACGATCTTGTAGGGTATCTCCTGTTTTTCCAAAGACTGAAGGCTTTTTCCGAGGTCTGAAAAGAACCTTCTGCCTCTGACGTCGGTGACCACCGCCGCCTTTTCGATCGATATATCTTTTTTGAGATGCTTTACAAGGTCGGATATCATCGACGGAGGCAGGTTGTCCACGCAGTAATAGCCAAGATCCTCAAGACATGCTATGGCCGTGGATTTTCCGGCTCCCGATTGTCCCGTGATTATCAATAGTTCCATACTGCTCACTCATCTCCCATTATCCTGACTTCCGGCTCCAGATGGACGCCGAACTTGTCATATACCGTATCCTGAACATACTTTGACAAAGCGAGGACGTCGCTTGCGCTGGCACCTCCCTTGTTGATCAAAAAGCCTGCATGAAGCTCAGAGACCCCAGCCCCTCCGACGGAAAAGCCCTTGAGCCCCGCCTGTTCTATCAAAGCGCCTGCAAAATACCCTTTGGGTCTTTTGAAAAAACTGCCTGCGCTTGGGTAGCTCAAAGGCTGTTTTTCTCTTCTTTGCCTTGTGAGATCTTCCATGAGAGCTTTGATCTCCTCTTCGTTTCCGGGGCTGAGCTCTATCTCAGCCTGGATTATGACTTCTCCGCTTTCCATAAAGCGGCTGTATCTGTAATCAAGTTCCAGCTCTTCTGCGTCATATTTATATATTTCGCCATCAGGAGTGACCGCCGTAACCGACCTCAGGCAGTCTTTCATGGACCCGCCGTAAGCTCCGGCATTCATGAAAACACCTCCGCCCAAAGACCCGGGTATGCCTCCTGCGAATTCAAAACCCGTAAGGGACTTTGCTGCAGCAAGTTTGGAGATATATGAAAGAAGGACAGCTGCACCTGCAGTTATCCTGTTTTCTTCGATCACTACCTCTGAGAACTCTTTCCCCAGCTTTATGACTACCCCGTCATAGCCTTTGTCGGTAAAGAGGACATTGCTTCCGTTCCCCAGTATCATCCACTGAGCTCCGAAAGCTTTAATGACCGACAGAGTATACATCAGTTCTTCAAGAGTATCTGCTTCGGCAAAAAGAGCGGCATTGCCGCCGCAGCGGAATGTGGTATCTTTTGCCATGGATCTGTCCGTTTCCACATTCTTTTCGGACAGTTTATCCAGAAGTTTTTTCTTGATCAGTAAATAGTCAATCAAAATTGTTCAACCGCCTGTTTCGCAAGATTTACGACAGCATCGAGCCTGTTGTATATGCTTTTTTCAAGCACGTCTTTGAATGTTTCTATACTGCCGTTTTCGATGTATTCCGCCATTATCTTGTTGTATTCCCTGTCATCAAGGGAAAGCTGGGGAAGCGGATACCCCAGTTCGAGAAGTGAAAACATGAGCACCGCCATGGAAATGAGCGTAGTCTCGTCGCCGAAAGGATAGAGCCTGTTTATCTCCATGTGGAGCCTTACGGCCCTTTTGAGCGGATCTTTTTTGTCTATGCCGGCAAGTTTGTATTCCTTTATGAGCTCGGTGAATCTGGCCGGAACGTTTTCTTCCGCCTCAGGTATGAGATCCCACTCGTAGACCACGTTCCTGTTTTTTCTGAAGATCTCGCTGTCTGGAACGTCCTGGTCCATGCGAAGAAGCATCTTGGTCCATCTGCATACCATCTTGAGTTCAAGATCGGTGCTCATGGAAATATAGCCGACCATATCCTGATAGACATTCCGGAAGTTGTCAGCCATGGCATAGGAATGAAGGCTGATCTCTTCACTGAGACTGCCCTGTATCATTTTAGCCACAGCCGTCTTGTGGACTTTTTCGCCCCTTATCTTGAGTATGCTGTAGATCCAGCTCCACTGATCGCTCTGCTGCATCCATGTGCGAAACTCAGGATTCTTGGGGAAATCATCCCTAAGCTCCTTTAACTTTCCTTCTATGAGTTCTATCATACGAAGATTTATGCCTATGCCTTTTCCGCTTCCTTCTTCAATGCTCCTTCAAGACCCTTTGCAAACTGGTCTGCGCAGGACGTGCCCCTGCCGCCGCATTCGTTTCCTTTGAGGATGTCGATGACGGTCTGAGGATCTTGTCCTTCCACCAGTTTTGAAATGGCCTTGAGGTTTCCGTTGCAGCCGCCTTCGAATACCACGTTGTGGATCTTTCCGTCTTCGATGTCAAAGCTCACAGATCTGCTGCATGTGCCCTGATTGTAATGTACATATTTCATAGTATAACGCCTCCGTGTGTTTCTTTTTCTGTCTACAGGATACCACAATAAAAAGAAATTAGCAAACCAAATCGAATGCTGTATCAAAATACAGGCTTTTCATGGTAAAATATTAGAGAAGACAAATGTCAAAAAGAGACTAAAGAGGAGAGATCATATGAGCATTAGCAACGCCGTGATGCTGTTTATCATAATCATACTTGTTTACTGGTCCATAGGAGAGGTGTTCACTGTGCTTTTCAGGTTCACGGGACTTCCCTACGACAAGGCCAGATTCCAGGTGCTTTCTCTTCTCACCGGAACGGGGTTCACCACAAGAGAGAGCGAAAGTCTTGTGTCCATCAGGCCAAGGCGCAAACTAGCCCATATAACCATGCTTTTCGGCTATGTTTTCAACATAACCATCATGTCCACGTTCATCAACATCTTCGTCTCTGTCAAGAAAAACCAGGTCGAAAACCTTTTCAACGAGATCCTCATACCCCTTGGTATCATCATTGTCCTGCTTCTCATCCTAAGGACGAAAGCGGTGCATACACGCATGGACCGGCTCATTGAAAAGCTCGCGGGAAGGATCATGAACAAAGATGCAGCCAACACCATACTTCTCGTAGACTACATTTCCCACGACTCCATTGCAAAAGTCAAGCTCAAGGAAGTCCCGGAAGAGTTCAAGGGAAAGACTCTTGCAGAACTGGATCTTAGAGCCAACTATGACGTTTTGGTCATGCTTGTCGAAAGGGCTGACCGCACTGTAGTACCTGCCGACGGAAACACGGTCTTTTGCGAAGGCGACAAACTGACTCTGTTCGGCAACTACAAGGTCATAATGAATATGTTCCACGCTACCGAGTGGTTCAATTGATACGACCTGCAGCAAAAAAGTTGCTTGCATTTTGAGCCTGCTTATTGTAAACTAATCAAGCGCAATTGAATAAAGATTCATTTGAATTGGACGCGGAGAGTTGACCGAGTGGCTAAGGAGCTCGCCTGGAAAGCGAGTAAGGCTGAGAAGGCCCCGTGGGTTCGAGTCCCATGCTCTCCGCCATTAGATAGTGAGCCGAACATTGTCGTTACACTGACAACGTTCGGCTTTGCTGTTTCCATGAAAGATCTCGAAGAATTGTATGAGAGGCACTGCGGACATGAGGACCTTGTTAAAGCCCGATTTTGTTTTTCAGTTCTCCTGTAATCATTGCTTATCTCCATTCCATACATAGGATGTATATCGTCCGCCACCGATCTTAATGATATCACCGCTGCTAAGCAAATTTGCAAGGGCTCGTTGAACAGTAACCTGACTGATGTCAGGACACTGCGCCATTATCTCGGACTTCGTGATCTTTCCGATATGAGTCTTTATCAATTCTCTTACGCGATCTCCCTTTGAAAGGCCGCTTGTTGTAAGCAGCTGCACTCGGCTGCTGAATTCCCTGTATGCCGCAACGATAACGCCGAGCATATAGCGGACAAACGGTTCATAAGTAATTTAACCTATATGTTTTGCGTTACTGGTCGAAAAATCTTTTACTTTGCACAGGTAATCTTCTACATTGAGATACTGCACGTCATCTCCTTTCATGCCAGATTGTCATGGTCACATATACTAATAATATTGTATTTGCCGTTTTTCATGTGCTAAAATATATACTGTAATCATATACCGTTTGATCATTCGAACGAATCAGTAAACAAACTCTAAACAAGGAGGAAAATAAAATGCTTTACCTTATTATCAAACTGGCACTCGGCGCAGCAGCAGGATATGCAGCCACCTATCTGATGAACAAAAAGAAAAAACCGATCTGGGTATATCTGATCATTGGTATCCTCGGAGCATTCGTCGGCAACTTCTTAGGAGGTCTTATCGGTCTCAGCGCAACGGGAATAGCAGGTTTCCTGGTATCAGTAGCAGGCGCATGCCTCGTGCTTTGGTTGGCAGACAAATTCCTGAAATAGTAACTGACATTTCTCATAATAGTATCTCTTGAAGGAAAGGAGGATTGATTGTGATGAAAAAAGCAGCAGCTTTCCTGCTCGTGTTGGCCATGCTCTTTGCATGCGGATGCGGCGGGGGATCTAACGAGTCCCAAAAGGACGACAAATATGACGCTGTGAAACCGGGGACCGGAGAAGACGGCCTCTATATCACAGACAGCACATGGGGCACTAATTTCAACATGACACATGTGGATACGGAGAGTTTCGGTGAAGACGCAAAAGCTATGCTGGATCTGGCAGAAGGCTATCTTTCCGGACAAGGCATAGGTGCGAAGATCAAGGCTATGTACTCCATAGCTTTCGGCATGGCCGGAAATTTTGACGACGTGCTGGTGCTGAAGATATTCTTCACCGACGAAAGCGTACAGCCCATATACCTTGAAGTCCTTCACGATTTCAGAAAGTATTCCGCAGGTTGGTCGGTCATGGGATCTTTCAGAGATTCCGATGTAACAAACAATGAGTACTTTAACAAAGCGCTCAGCATTGCAGATGGTTACGATGAAAAACTTACAAGCAACATCGGATTCTTAAGAGATGATGTGACCGTATGTTTCCCGATCAGGATCACCAGGGACCTCAGCTTCCAATTACCTGATGCTAATGATGAAACTCTCATGGGTAATACCAGAGAAGTGTTCAACAGATTCACCCTTGCAGGCTGGTCCGATGTCCTGGATGAGCCCACAACCATCGACGGGATCTATGTCCAGAGGATAAACGATCCGAAGATCACTTCCCTTGCAAGCCTTGACGTATATCTTGGTACCGCCTTCACCGGAAGAGTGGTAAAAGAGATAAAGGACTCCTACGATTATCTCCTCAGCGGCACTTCGCCCGTATACATCGAAAAAGACGGATCGGTATACATCCAGCCCATAGGAATGGGAGGACCGATGGGTCTGATGGATGCATATGTAAAATATGTAGCCCAGCAGGGAGACAGAGAGTTCGTCGTCATTGAGGCAAAAAGATGCGACTTTGACGACGATTTCAACCCCATCAACATCCATTATACTGAACACCTCTTCGTGTTCGAAAAACAGGGAGACGGCTCCTTAAGGTGTGACTATTACGACGATTATGTCTTCGGACGCTACACATCGTCCATGGAGACGGAATAGTTAGTTCAGGGCAGGGTCTTTCCCTGCCCTTTTTTGCTAATAGAAAACCACGCGATAGTCGCGTGGTTCTGAAGACGCTATGCGTTTGACCAAGAGTTCTCCAAGTCTTAGACTGACAGTGCAATCTGCCAACTGCAAAAGCTAAGAAAGGAGAACAGATGGGTCTAAATGACGTAAACAGTTTAGCACACACGAAGTGGAATTGTAAGTATCACATTGTGTTTGCGCCTAAGTACAGACGAAAAGTATTCTATGGAGAGAAGAGAGTTGCAATAGGAAAGATCCTAAGGCAACTGTGTGAGTGGAAGGGTGTAAACATAGTTGAGGCCGAGATGTGTCCGGATCACGTACACATGCTGCTCGAGATACCTCCGAAATATTCAGTATCCACAGTGATGGGATACCTGAAGGGGAAAAGCAGCACGATGATATACGAGCAATTCGGCGAGCTGAAGTATAAATACCGGAACAGAGAATTCTGGTGCAAAGGGTACTACGTGGATACGGTTGGAAAAAATGAAGCCAGAATTGCGGAGTACATAAAGACACAATTGGAAGAAGATAAACTGGGAGAGCAGTTAAGTTTTAGTGCTGCTGTATCCCCGTTTAAAGCGAAGAAATAGGAAGCAGCATCGCAGTTGGCAGATGCGTTTACGCGTTGGACGCGTCAGCGTGGATGGAAGGGCTATGCCCGCATGTGAAAAACCACGCGTTAGACGCGTGGTTGGTTTTTTAAAGGAGAAAGGAAATATTATTGCTATGAAAAAGATTCTTGCGATCATTCTCGTGCTGACGATGCTCTTCGCCTGCGGCTGTGGCGGCGGATCGGAAGCCCCTCAAAAAGATGACAGGTACGACGCTGTCAAACCTGCTGAAAATGAAGAAGCCGTGACTCTTTATGACAGCACTCTCGATCAGACCTTTACTCTGAGCAGAGTAACAACAAGCTCAAGA
The DNA here is from genome assembly GCA_017619385.1 of Bacillota bacterium. Lineage (GTDB taxonomy): Bacteria > Bacillota > Clostridia > Peptostreptococcales > Anaerovoracaceae > RUG13409. The sequence goes on along the minus strand of JAFZSM010000121.1, from coordinate 715 downwards.
GAAGACGCACAGCAGATGCTGGATGTGATCTACGCTTATCTCGAGTCCCTGGGCATCACGGCAAAGATAAAGTCCCTTTACACCATCCCCTTCGGACTGGCAGGACAGTATGCGGACAACATCCCGGTCAAGGTGTATTTCAGCGATGAGAACGTTGCACCCGCATACGTTATGGTACTCAAAGACAGCATAGAGTATACGAAAGGTATGTCAGCTATGGGTTCGTTCAGAGATGCGGATATCTCGAACAACGAATACTTCAACAAATGTCTAGCGATCATCGATGCCTACAGCGAAAAGCTCAAGGAAGCCCTTGGATTCGCAAGAAGCGACGTGGAAATGTACTTCCCATCCATAATGACGAGAGATCTGTCCTTTGCTCTTCCTTCAGAAAAGGAAAAGAGCCTCTACGAAGAGACCAATTCCAGATACTTTAAATACATGCTGGCTCTTTGGAGCAACGACTTCGGCGAACCGGAATATATAGACGGTATGTATTATCAGCCTCTCAACAGAGACGATATAAAGAAAAAAGATGATCTGGGTACATTCCTTGGCGGAGTATTTACTCAGGACAACGTCGATATGATAAGAAACGCAAGGCCGGACCTCGAAAGCGGCAGTTATCCGATCTATTACGAGTACAACGGAAAACTCTATGTAGCTCCCATAGGAATGGGCGGACCGGAGGACCTCGAAAGCGTCGAACTTAAAT
>JAFZSM010000120.1 GCA_017619385.1 Bacillota bacterium | reverse complement strand
CACTCCATCCAGCTGTTTTTTCATTTTAGCGCCTTCGACCGCTCCGCCCATGAGCAGATATACAACAGTCCCGGCGACTAAGATAAAGGCAGCCAGAACAAAAGCCATAACATTGATGCGTCTTCTGACCTTCTTCTTTATAGCCTTCACTTCTTCGAGTTCCCCGCTCTCGACAGCGGGAAGACTTTCAGGTACATCCGTGTTCGCAATTAACGCTCCATATTCCCTTTTGCAGGTTTCACAATTCTTAAGATGTTGTTCTACAAAAGAAGATGTTTCTGAGCTTGTAAGCCCCTCTGAATATAGAGGAAGCAAATCCCTTACAATACTGCATTCGTTATACATCGCTTTCATCCTCAATTTTTTTCTTTATCATTCCAATCGCTCTGTGATAAGTGACGCAAGCCCAGTTTTCAGATTTGCCGAATATCTTACCGATCTGCTGAAAAGAAAGCTGCGCAAAGATCCTCCACATATACACTTCCTTGTATTGGTCCGGTATCTCATGAAGTGCTTTCCTTATTTCCGCAAGTCGTTCTTTTTTTATCAACTGATCTTCCACGTTATTGCCTACATCAGTGGTATCGATCAGTTCAGCTTCATCTGTATACTCTTCTTTGTTTGTTTTTCGAAGGTGACTGTAATAACAATTTTTTGCAATCTGACACAGCCATACCCGGATATCGCAATCCCCGCGAAACTTGTCCAAAGCCTTCATTGCTTTTATGAAAGTATCGCTGGTAATATCTTCCGCTACGTGCACATCTCCGGAAAGACGAAGTATGAAAGCGAATACGTCACTAAAATATTTACGATATATCTCTTCGAAATAGGTCAAGCTTGTTACCTCTTTTCATGTATATGACGCAATATATTTTAAAATCTTACAAGCGTTTTCAACTTTTTTGAACAACAATTTCGTAAACAACCACGTAATATAAAAAAGCACACCAATTGATCTACTATTGGTGTGCTTTCCGGATATAATATATTTATCTTTCTTCTCTGAAATATGCAAGGCCCAGCGCCGCAGGGGGCTGATCTTCTCTTCTCTGCCTTATGGACACGAGGATGAGCACCAGGACCGTAACTATGTAGGGCACGATCTGGTATATCTGGGTCGGGATGTACTTTGTGGGGAGCCACAGATAAAGGAGGTTCAGGGCTCCGAAGAGGAGCGATCCCCAGATGGCCTTTGCAGGGCTCCAGAGGCAGAATATTACCAAAGCCACGGATATCCAGCCCTTGCCGTCGAGGGTGTGGGGGCTCCATACGGTGCCGGCAGTGGTCATGACATATACTATGCCGCCCATGGCTGATATACCTCCGCCTATGACCGTAGCGAGATACTTGTACTTAACAACGTTGATGCCTGCAGCATCGGCCGTTGCGGGGCTTTCGCCCACAGCCTGAAGATAGAGGCCTTTCCTTGTCTTCGTTATGAAGATATGAAGGGCTATTGCCATGGCTATACCGAGATATACGAAGACATTGTAGCTGAATAAAAGTTTCCCGAGGACCGGGATATTCTGCATGGCCGCCGGGAATATAGGCCCTGAAAATGCAGTTCTCAAGTAATTCTGTATGAAGATCTGTCCACCTTCCTTGACTCTCATGAGCTCGCAGGCGAACTTGCCGAGGCCCGTTCCGAATATGGTGAGGGCAAGGCCCGTAACGTTCTGGTTGACCCTGAGCGATACGGTCAGGAACGAATAGATAAGGGAACCCAGCATACCGAAGAGGAAAGCCGTGCAAAGGGCTATGATGACAGCAAGCCACGGAAGTGCCGATTCACCGGCAGTCTTTTGATACATGTAAGTCCCTATGAGTCCGAAGGCTCCGCCCATATACATAAGACCTTCGACTCCAAGGTTAAGATGTCCTGACTTTTCCGTCAGCATTTCTCCCGAAGTACCGAAAAGGATGGGGATGCCCGCCGTAACGGCAGCGCTTATGAAACCGAGTATATTAAAGTTCATCGCTCTCCTCCTTCCTGTTTCTGAATATGAGCCTGTAGTTTATGAAGAATTCACAGCCCAGCATGCAAAGAAGTATAATTCCCGTTATGACGGAGGACGCCGTGGAAGGTACGCCCAAAGTCGTATATACGCTTCCTGCGCCTTTTTCCAATACTACGATGAGCAAAGATACGGCGACCATGGCAAAGGGATTGAGCTGAGAAAGCCATGCGACGGTGATGGCCGTAAAGCCCACACCTCCTGCTATGGCAGAGCTTAAAGTCTCGTTGGCCCCCGATGCCAGGAAGTATCCCACAAGGCCGCATATGGCTCCCGAGAGCATTATGGTGCGTATGGTTATCTTTCTTACGTCCATCCCTGCGTATCTTGCAGTATTCTCCGATTCGCCCAAAACCGCTATCTCGTAGCCGTGTTTAGTGTACTTGAGATAGACGAACATGAGGAATACGAGGATGAACACTATTATCCATCCGATGTGGACCCCGAGCAGTTTGGGGAGCACAGCTTTCTTTGAAAACATGGGTATGATCTGGGACCCCGGCACGCCCTCCCAGGGACCACCCTGGAGCCATGCGACTATGCCTATGGCTATGTAATTGAGCATGAGGGTAAAGAGCGTCTCGTTGGTGTTCCAGTGAGCTTTGAAGAATGCCGGTATGCCAGCCCATAATGCACCGAAGGCCATGCCCGCAAGAGCCATGACTATGAGCAGCACAGGTGAGGACATCTTGTCCGCGAATCTCAGAGCAAAGAAGCTTGCAGCCATGGCGCCCATGGTTATCTGCCCCTCTGCGCCGCAGTTCCAGAATCTCATCTTAAAACAGGGAGCAAGGGCAAGAGCCGTACCGAGAAGCGTGGTGATGTTCCTTAAGATCTGCCTTCTTCCTATCTTGCTTTTGAATGGCGAGAAAAATATGAGAGAAAAGGCCTTTCCCGGATCTGCACCCACTGCTGCGTATATGATCATTCCTATGATGATGGCAAGGGCAAAGGCGGCAAGACGTATGAGCCACACCTTTGTCTTCGCTATGTTTTCTCTTTTTGCGAGCCTGATGAAAGGAGTTTTCTTATTCATCTTTTTCCTCCTCCTTTCCTCCTACGGACGTCATCAGAAGTCCTATCTCTTCCTTGGTCACGCTTCTTGCATCGACAAGGCCCGATACTTTGCCTCCGCAGAGCACCAGTATCTTGTCGCAGAGAGCAAGGAGCACGTCAAGGTCCTCTCCCACATATATGACTGCGACTCCTTTTGCTTTCTGAGCGCACATGAGATCGTAGATGATATATGAGGTGTTTATGTCCAGACCTCTCACTGCGTAAGCCGTCATGAGCACCGAAGGAGAAGTGGCTATCTCCCTTCCCACAAGGACCTTCTGGACATTTCCTCCCGAAAGCTTCCTTACGGGATACTCTATGCCGGGGGTGGACACCTCAAGGAAGTCGAAAACGTCTTTTGCTATCCTTTCGGGTTCTTTTCTGTCTACGAATATGCCTTTGCTTCTGTTCCAGGTCCTGAGCATCATGTTGTCCGTCATGCCCATGCCGCCCACGAGGCCCATGCCGAGCCTGTCTTCCGGGACGAAGGCCATGGCGACACCTGCGTCTCTTATCTCCATGGGTGTCTTGCCCACCAGATTCATGGGCTGAGTGCCCTCCGGGCTGTAGACTATGGTGCCTTCCGAAATGTGCCTGAGCCCTGCGATAGCCTCAAGCAGCTCTTTCTGGCCGGAACCTGCGATGCCTGCTATACCCAGGATCTCTCCACCGTATGCGACGAAACCCACGCCGTCAAGTTTCTTGACGCCTTCTGCGTCTCTTACGGTGAGGCCCGCTATACTGAGACGCACCTGAGGATTTTCAGGCTCAAGCCTTGATATATTGAGATCGACTTTCCTTCCCACCATCATTTCCGTAAGTTCGGAAGGAGTCGTTTCTTTCGTTTTTACTGTTTTGATGTGTTTGCCCTTTCTGAGGACAGCGACCACATCGGATATCTCCATTACCTCACCCAGTTTATGAGTGATGATGATTATGGACTTGCCGTCGGCTTTCATGGCCCTCATGACCTGGAAGAGATGCTCTATCTCCTGAGGCGTGAGCACTGCCGTAGGCT
>JAFZSM010000119.1 GCA_017619385.1 Bacillota bacterium | reverse complement strand
GATGATCTGGCCCGTAATGGTACTACCTACGTTGGCTCCGAAGATGACTCCCACCGAATGGGAAAGCCCCATTATTCCTGCTCCGACAAGACCCGATACTATGACTATGGTCGCTGTTGCGCTCTGAATAAGTGCGGTAAGTCCCGCGCCTACTGCAAAGCCCATAAAGGGACTGCCCGTAACCTTTTCGAGCGCAGCTTTGAATGAACCTGTAGATTCTTTTTTTAGTCCGTCACCCATTATCCTCATTCCGTAGAGGAACAGTGCGAGACCGCCGAAAATTGAAATTACATTAAATATTGTCATGGTTATATAACTTTTTCCGAATCTCCCCTAAATATACTATATCATTGGTTTTGACAAAATTCAATCGAAGAAAAAACCTCAGGTCTCAAGACCTGAGGTCACAAACGATCGCTTATGTTATCTGTATATGTTTCTGGCAAAAATGGATATCATCTCACTGGTAAGGGTCGCATACTCCTTCTCCTCCATGTACTCGGTGAGGTCTTCTCTCTTCATCCAGACGCCTTCGGCTATTTCTTCGCCATCCACACGTATGGTATCATCTCCGTCCACTTCGCACCAATATCCGAGAAGCAATCCCCCTGCGGTGATGCCCCACGGCTGACTTTTGAAATAGCGTATATTTTTCCCTGTGAGGCCCGTCTCTTCCAGTACCTCTCGCTTTACCGTTTCTTCTCCGGTCTCACCTATCTCGCAAAAACCTGCCACAAGGGCTGCAAGCCTCGAGCCGGGCCGGTTATACCTGGTCAAAAGAATGGAGTCGCCGTTTACGACTCCTACTATGACAGAGGGCATTATCCTGGGATATATGGTGTTACCGCAGACAGGGCAGCGCATCATCCTTTCCTTTTCGTCGTGAACAGTCTTGCTGCCGCAGCGCCCGCAATATATATTATCCCTGTGCCATATGTGCAGATGAAAAGCCGTGGATACCGCAAACAGGAGTTCTTTGGGTCTGGCATTTCTGAACAGGTTTATGTTCTCATATCCGAAACCATCGACCTCCACCTGCCCCTCTCCCATGAGAAGGAACATCCTTTTCCCGTCCAGTTCAAAAAGATATATACTCTCAAAACCATTATTCTCCGGAAGATCCGAATACTGAGGAAGCACTACACTGTCCCCTTCATCCCTTCTGCAAAGAAATTTCATTCCTTCAAAACGGACCAGATAGTCTCCTGCCATAGGTGACAAGCCGCTTTTGTACTCGATATCCAGTTTATGCGGATATATATCCTGTATCATCTCTTCCTCCGAATGTTTTTCTTTTGAGTGACATTGTAACATAAGGACAGCTTCTTTTGAAGAAGATGTATTTTTTCACATACAAGCCCCTGTGTTCATTTCCGTGATTTTGGGATATAATAATATCAGAGTATGTCTGAGAAAAATACAAGACATTTTTGTTATGAGAGAAACTGATGAACAGCTTTACAGCAGATTTATTCAGAGCAGAAACAACGAAGATCTGAGAGAACTCCTGGAAAGGCACAGAAACAATCTTACATTGTTTTTATTCGGTATCGTACATGATATGGAAGATGCTGAAGAGCTTATGCTGGATTCCTTTGCGGTACTGGTGTCAGGATCTCCCGGTTTTTCCGGCAAGAGCAGCTTCAAAACCTGGCTCTTTGCGGTGGGACGCAACCTTGCCCTCAAACATCTGAGGAAAAAGAGACCTGCCATGCTGTTTCAGGAAAACAGCAATAACGATCAGCTCAGCATAAACAACATGCCTGAAAGCGGTCTCATAACAAACGAGCGGAACATACAGCTTTACCTTGCCATGGACAAACTCAATCCCGACTACAGGGAAGTGCTTCACCTCATTTACTTTGAGGATATGAGCATAGAAGACGCGGCAAGAATCATGAATAAGACCAAAAAGCAAGTATACAATCTTTCGACACGAAGCAGACAGGCTCTGAAAGATGAACTTGAAAGGATGGGTTTCGATATTGACGTTTATTGATCTGATTAAAAATACACTCCTCGGGTACGTTCTCATAGGACTGCTGGCCTTTGCTTTTGGCGTAACAGTCACTTTGGGGTGCATTCATCTCATCAAAATGAGAAACGCAGATACGGAGAAAAAAGACAATGGAATATAACTTTCTGTCAATTACAGAACAAATACTTCAAATCGGGGTCCTCACCTTTATTTTCGTACGTTCGCTTTTGCTCATAAAGCGCGGATACAATACGGTGATACCGGTGTTTTTCTGTTTCGGAATGCTGGGATTTCTCATCAGCGACATATACTGGATCGTCCATACCGTGATGTTCCCGGGGAAACGCATACCATTTGCCGTCAACCTCATGGGAGAAAATGCAGTGTTTCTCCTTTGCGCCACCGTGCTCATGATAGTAGTCGGAAAGGAGCGCATGAAACCGGGGATCGAGACCTTGATCACCGGGATCTTTGCAGCTGTTATAACCGGTCTTTGGATAGCATGGTCGGGCGAATGGCTCAAGGATATCATCTGCGGTATAGTGTACGGATATTTTCTCACGGCCGTCGTCAGAGCGGTGAAGGCCGAAGAAGTCATGTCAAAAAAAGCCAGGCACTGGGCTGCTGTTTTTTCTTTGCTGTTCGTCGCAATGATGGTGGTGCAATTGCTCATCCCCCGGCCTTCCAGCATATATCTTGAAAAAGCGTATTATTTCGTAGCCTTTGCGGGACTGATATTCTGTATCGTCAGAACCGTCCTTGCATTCAAGGATAAAAAGAACAGCAATTATCTCATAGCCGTTTCTTTTTTGAGCTTTGCATGGGCGACCAACACCATGTACGTATCTGCATCCCCCGTGTATGAATTTGCATCTATAGTCTGCTCGATAACGATGCCGTTCATGCTTTTTGCCGTGGAGAGAAAGGCGGAAGAATCATGATATATGCGGAAAACATTTTATTGTGCATACTGATACCGCTTCTCGTCTCTTTGCTGTTCATCACAGGAAAAGCCAAGCGCTTTGCTTTGTCTTTTTCAGTCGGCATGATAGTCTGCCTTCTTGCTGCATACATCAGCGGTTACACAGAGCTTCTGTCGGATATCGATGAGTTCGAAGCCGCAGTATACGTATCGCCCATCATCGAGGAACTCATGAAGATGCTTCCCGTACTTTTCTGCCTCGTAGTCCTCAGGACAGAAGGAAGCGATCTGCTGCTCGTTGCAGCCGGCATAGGAAGCGGATTTGCCACCTTTGAAAACTGCTGCTACCTCCTGACCAGAGGATCAGGTGTATTCTCTTACGTGATGATAAGGGGACTGGCGGTAGGCATAATGCACATAGTATGCATGATGGTGTTTGCACTTAGTCTCATCGCAGCCAAGAGATTCCACGCCCTGTCGTTCCCCGGTGTTTTCGGATGTCTGGCACTTTCGATGACCTATCACGGACTGTACAACCTGCTCGTATCGCTGCCGGGGCTCAGTTCATCCATAGGATATGCGCTGCCCATAGTTACCGTCGTATACCTTTATTACGAATACAGGAAATACAGCAATAGAAATTGAAAAGATATACCAGATATCAAATGGCATGGCCGAGAGGCCATGCCATTTTCATATCCTTTTATCTGTTCTTTCTTCTCTTCATGAAGAACCAGAGAAGCAGCAGGAGGAGAAGCAGCAGAAGCGCTATGCCTGCATAGAGCAACCACGGAACATTCTTGATGACTGTGAAGCTTGTTGCTATGCTTCCGTCTTCAAGGACTATCTTGATATCGTGATCGCCCTTCCTTAGCTTCCTTAAGAACTCTTCCTTAACGTATACAGTGGAGTTCTTAAGATCTACCGAATATCCGGAAGGATCCACCTCTTTGCCGTCTATCATGAGAGTCTTGAAGCGGCCTAAGGCCCTTTCGTCATCTCTGTTTATGCCCACGACGAAGGCCAGGCTTCCGTCTCCCTTCTGCCACTGGGACTTGACGCCCTTCTCGAAGCTGTAGGTAGGTGCTCCCAGAGCCGGTATGTCTCTTCTTTCTACGTGAGTCTTATCTCTTGAGCAGACTCTTTCTTCTTCGCCTGTCTCATAGTCTCCCGGCTTCTTCACTACTGTCCACTCACCCCATTCGTGACCAAGAGCAGCTATATTGGCAACTGTTGCATATTGTGTTGCGAACCAGCTGCTGTCGAAGGACGCCATGTATGTGGTCTCGCCCTTCTCTTCACAGGTGGGCGCCTTGGACATCCATGAGAAGGTCCACTGGGTCTCGCTTTGGACGTAATTGGAATAGAGCTTGCTCTGTCTGCTTGCAGTAACGCTTGAGTAGTCCCAGGCCCATTCGTAGACAGGATCCTTCCACTGATCGCCGGGATGATACACGTGGAAGCTATCATCGTACTTGACGATGTGGCCCTTGCTGTCCTTGACGTAGATATCATATTCTCCGTCATAGATATCACCTATAGTGATGATACCCTCTTCTGCAGCTTTGAAGTCTTCATCCTTGATATCCGCAGGATCCGTGTCTTTGGGTACTACAGCTGCATAGTAAACTGCATGGTACTCTCCTTGGGCAGGATCCGAAACCGTCTCGTCATACTGGCCTCCTATGAGTTTTTCAGTATCCACCTTGACCGTTCCTATGAGCCTTCCGTCATAGATGATGCTCATATCCACTGCATCTTCAGGTACCTCGAGCTGTACTTCTATATCGACGGTCCTCGTCGTCACGTTGCCGGCATCGTCGGTGACCTCTATGGTGTAGCTGCCGCCAAGAGAAGGCTCATAAGTTGCTGTGAACGGGTTGCCCGATATCTCAACGGGCATGCCGTTGATAGTCACGGTCGCTATGTTTTTGTCGTCGGAGACGGTGAAGTTGATCACATTGCCTTCGACTTCTATGGAGAGCTGAGGTTCATCTATATCGAGCCTGTTCATCATGATGATGACTCTGGCCCAGGTGCCGTCCTCTCTGTCCACCTTGACCATGTAGTAACCGTTGGATATTATCTTCCATTTCTCGGCGCCTTCGGCCTTTTCGAGTTT
>JAFZSM010000118.1 GCA_017619385.1 Bacillota bacterium | reverse complement strand
GACGATGATGATGACTATGACGAGGATGACGAATACGACGATGATGAAGAGGTGAAGGGACACCCCGTGCTCAGGTTCCTGTTCACAGCCCTTACAGTCATATTGGTGATACAGCTGGCAGTCTTTGCCCTGGGCAAGTTCCTCCCGGATTCGCCCATATCACAGACTGCGATGTCCATAGCCAAGTCCGTACAAGACGCATGTGATAACTTCCTTGCGAATCTTATAGATAAAATAGTGGATCTGTTCCACAAGGGTAAATAACGGGTAAAAAAGGAGATAAAAAAATGGCAAAAGACCCAGGCAAAAGAGCAAAGCGGTGGATAATCTTCATCGCAGTGATTGCTTTTCTTGCAATACTTCTTTTCGTTCTAAGTGATTTCCTCACGGATCTCATATGGTTCGGCGAAGTGGGATATACTTCCGTCTTCCTGACGGAACTTTTCACCAAGCTGAAGATAGGGATCCCGGGATTCATCATTTTTGCAACTCTCGGATATGTGGTGCTCGCAACACTGAAGAGAAGTTTCCTAAAGAAAAACGAGTTTGAACTAAAAGCGGAAGACAAGGGAAAGATCAAAAAGAGCATGATAGCCATATCCGCAGCTCTCGGACTTTTCATCGCCATCTTCCTCGTCAGCAACCTCTGGTTCGATTTCCTCAGATTCATCAACGCATCCGAGTTCGGCATCGAAGATCCTCTGTTCGGAAACGACGTAGGTTTCTATATGTTCAAATACGATTTCCTCAGCGGACTTGCTGACAGCGCCATAGCGATCGTTCTCGCATACATCGCAGCGACCATACTCCTCTACAGCATTCTGGTAGGCTTTGCAAAGCCCACCGTAGAGAGAGGAACGGCCAGCGAAGTAGAAGAAGATCCCGAAAGCGGTAAAGTCGCCTTCAGATTCGATCCGAGCGCAGGCGGCAACTTCAAGCAGAAGATGAAGGCTATCCTCGGAGTGGCTCTCAATGAGATGCTCACCTTGGGAGTGCTGTTCTTCCTCTTCGTATCCTTCAGGCTCTATCTTGAGCAGTTCGACGTTCTTTACGACAGCACCGGCCTTTTCTACGGCGCAGGCTTTGTTGAAGTGAACGTCAAACTCGTAGTCTACAGGATACTCATGGTACTGGCCATAGTGGCGGCATTGATGCTCATAATTGCAGCGAAGAAAAAGAGCATCAAGTGGGCAGTGATAGTTCCCCTTGCGATGCTGGTCGTGTCACTTCTCGGAACGGGAGTCCACGCTCTTGTACAGAACTTCGTGGTAGAGCCCGACGAGCTGTCAAAGGAACGCAAGTACATAGAAAGAAATATCAAATACACAAGGCTCGCCTACGATCTTGACGACGTATCCATTCAGGATTTCGTTCCCGAGAGCGATCTGACAAAAGAAGAGGTCCTGGACAACATGGAGACTTTCTCCAACATCAGGATCAACGATTTTGAGCCGGCGAAGCTTTTCTACAACCAGACTCAGTCCATCAGAACATACTACAGTTTCAATGACGTGGACGTCGACAGGTATTACGTCAATGACGAATACACCCAGGTCTTCCTCTCCGCAAGAGAGATCAACGCAGAAGACACCGATGACTCCTGGCTGATCCAGCACCTGAAGTATACCCACGGCTACGGCCTTACCTTGAGCCGTGTGGACAAGATCACCTCCAGCGGCCAGCCGGATATGCTCATCAAGAGCATTCCGCCCGTATCTGAGGTCCCCGAGATCACGATCACAAGACCTGAGATCTATTACGGAGAAAAGACCGATACATATGTAGTCGTAAATACGGACGAGCAGGAATTCGACTATCCTTCCGGAGAGCAGAACGTATACTGCAACTATCAGGGAACAGGAGGGATAGAGCTCAATTTCTTCAACAGGATACTCTTCTCCATCAAGGAGCAGAGCCTCAAGCTCCTGATCTCCAACAACGTCAACAGCGATTCCCGCATCATGATATACAGGAACATCGCAAACAGGATCGCAAAGATCGCACCCTTCCTCGTATACGACGACGATCCCTACGTAGTCACCGTTGACGGAAAAGTATATTGGATAGCAGACGCCTACACGGCATCCACCATGTATCCCTATTCCGAGCCGTATAAGAAGGGCGACTATACCAACTACATCAGAAATTCCGTCAAGATTGTCGTGGACGCATACAACGGAGACGTGAACTTCTATATCTGCGACGAGGATGACCCCATAGTCCGGACTCTGGCAAAGATATATCCGAAGCTTTTCAGGAACATCTCCGAGCTTCCGGCAAGCCTCAAGGTACATCTCCAGTATCCCACTGCTCTGTTCAACATCCAGGCAAAGGTATATGAGAGATACCACATGACAGACGTTGACGTCTTCTATCAGAACGAGGACCGCTGGGATATCTCAAGAGAGCTCTACGGACAGACAGAAGCTCAGATGACAGCTAACTACTTCATCATGAAGCTGCCCGGAAACGACAGCGCAGAGTTCGTGTCATCGATCTCATATTCACCTGTAAACAAGAACAACCTTACAGGTATACTGGTAGCCCGTCAGGACGGCGAGCACTACGGAGAACTGGTAGTCTATCGCATGCCGAAAGACCGCCAGATATACGGTACTCTTCAGATCGAATCCAAGATCAACCAGGATGCCGATATCTCCAAGGAGTTCGCTCTTTGGAACAACTCCGGATCCACCTATGCAAGAGGCAATATGTTCGTGATACCGGTCGAAGACTCCATACTCTACGTCGAGCCGGTCTACCTCTACGCATCCACGGGATCTCTTCCGGAAGTAAAGAGAGTCATCGTGTTCTACAACGAACAGATAGCATATGAATCCACCCTGGCAGAGTGCCTCGACAAGCTCTTCGGAAAAGGCGCAGGAGATCCTCTCCTCACGCCATATCCCATCGTCGCCGGACATGAGGCGGCAGAGGCCATAAGGAACGGCGAAGACACCCAGCCCGAGGGCGGCGAAGGCGAAGGCACGGAACCTATAGATATTCCGGACGGAGCTGACAAGCAGACGCTTACGGATCTCTTCAACAAGCTCTATGAGAACTATACAGAGCTTGGCAAACAGCTCCAGCAGATACTGGAAGCTCTCAAACAGTTAGAGGAATAAGCAATAATGTTGGCACTGGTAACAGGTGCAAGCAAGGGCATAGGCAGAGCCTGTGCCCTTGAACTTGCTAAAGAGGATTTTGATATCATAGTCCACTGCAGCAGCGACATAGAAGGAGCCTCCGAGACAGCGGCAAAGGTCAGGTCTCTCGGAAGAAAGGCCCATATGTTTGCCATGGATCTTTCAGACCCTGAGAACGTCCATAATTTCTGCGGCGGGGTCCTGGAACACGTGGGGCTTCCCGACGCAGTGGTGAACAATGCGGGAGTGTGCCTGCCTTCTTTGGTCCAGGACATCTCTCTTGAGGACTGGGACTATGTGATGAACGTGAACCTAAAGGCTGCATTCATCATCTGCAGGGACTTTGCTCCTGCCATGATAGAAAGAAAGTCAGGATCCATTGTGAACATAGCATCCATATGGGGACGGACGGGATCTGCCATGGAGAGCTCCTACTGCGCCTCAAAAGGAGCCCTGGTCATGTTTTCAAAGGCTTTGGCTCAGGAACTGGGACCTTCGGGCATCAGGGTCAACTGCGTATCCCCGGGATGTATAGACACCGCCATGAACGCCTCATACAGCGAAGACGAAAGACGTGCCCTTGAGGAGAGGACTCCCCTCGGCCGTTTCGGCAGCCCCGAAGAAGTGGGAAAAGCGGTGGCTTTCCTCGCTTCGGAAAAGGCCAGCTTCATAACAGGCGCAGATCTTCTGGTCGACGGCGGCTTCAGCATTTAGGCTTTCGGTCACGAAGCAGTCACCGGAATACGTTAGATTAAGGATGACAAATATACGAATACTTGGCAGTAACAGGTGAAAAACATTGAGTAAAAAGAAGTACAAGATCAACATAGCAAGACTGGCTGTAATGGCTCTCATAGTTATATGCTTTGCCAGCATAGCGCTCCACTTCATTCCTCAGATCTTCAAGCCCAAGTGCGAGCATGTATACGGCACAGACGGGCTTTGCACCCTCTGCGGAGAAGAGTGCGTGCACGAATTCGCTGCAGACGGTCACTGCAGTATTTGCGGGAAAGAATGCGAGCATCAATTCGGAGAGGACCGCATCTGCACTGTATGCGGCATGGTCAAGCCCGATGAGATCCTGAATCTCACCATCATAGCCGGCGGCGACGTCATGGCGCACGGAGGAAATATCGAAAGCGCTTATCAGAACGACGGCTCATATTTTTACAGCACGAGGTATCAATGCTACTCCACTGACGGCAGCTTTGATTTCAGAGAGAATTATCAATACGTAAAGCCGTATATAGAAAGCGCAGACCTGGCCCTCATAAATGTTGAGACCACCTTCAGCGGAGGCTCCGAGTACAGCGGGTACTGGGGATATTTCAACGCTCCAGACG
>JAFZSM010000117.1 GCA_017619385.1 Bacillota bacterium | reverse complement strand
ACAAAGCCTATGGTAATGAAGAGATACGAGATCAAGTACCTTATGGATAAAGAACAGACTGAATACCTGATAAAGAGCATCGAAGGCAGGCTCTTTCCGGATCAGTACGGAGAAACTACAATAGCATCTCTCTACTACGACACCCCGGACAAAAGGCTCATAAGAGAAAGTCTTGAAAAGCCGGCTTTTAAAGAAAAGATAAGGCTCCGCTCCTACGGAAAGGCAAGCGATGAATCCCCTGTATTTCTGGAACTGAAAAGAAAAACCGAAGGAATCGTATACAAAAGGAGAATACAGAGCACGGTCCCCGCAGTAGCCGGATTCTTCGAAAGGAGGGGCACGATCTGCGAAGACGGACAGATCCAAAGAGAAATAACCTACTTCAGAGACCTATACAAGGATCTGATCCCGTCATGCCTGATAATGTACGAAAGGACGGCTTACTACGAAGCAAACGGAGATCTTCGTCTCACCGTAGACAAAAACCCAAGATACAGAACAGACCGTCTGGTTCTTAACGATAAGATGGACGGAACTGCTCTCCTTCCGGAAGGCTGGACCATACTGGAAGTTAAGGTCCAGGGATCCATGCCCTTGTGGCTTGCAGAAGTGCTCTCTAGAGGTAAGATCTATCAATCGAGCTTTTCCAAATACGGAGAGGCTTACAAGAAACAGATGATGAAAAAAGCAGCCTAATACATAACTGTGAAAAGGAGACAAGGAGGAAAGTAAAATGTTTGATTCAATATATTCAATAATAGTAACACCGCTTCAGTTCTTCACAATGGCGGGTGTGACCCTTATAGCCGGCATCATATATGGATGGATCATGAGCTTTTCCATCAGATCGACCAAACGCTTCTTCCTGGTGACATCCCTCATACCGCTGATCGTAGCATCGGTCATCACCTTTGTGAACGGGAATATAGGAGCAGGAGTCGCCGTAGGCGGAGCCTTCGGACTCATCCGTTTCAGAAGCGCACCGGGAAGCTCCGATGAGATAGCGGCCATACTCATCTCCATGGGAGCGGGGATCGCCTTTGGAATGGGCTACCTTGCTTACGGTGTACTGATAATGCTCGGGCTCTCAATAATATATCTTGCTCTGAGCATGATGCCTATATTCGAACACGGCTCCATGGCAAAGGATAAACTCCTCAAGATCACGATCCCGGAGTCCCTTGAATACGGCGGAGCGTTCGACGACATCTTCGAACGTTACCTGGACAAGGCGGAAAGCACGGGAGTCAAGACCACCGGTATGGGCAGCATGTTCAGGCTCTCATACAAAATAAGGATGAAGGACGCAAATGAAGAGAAAGCATTCATAGACGCTCTTCGCATCAGGAACGGAAATCTGGAGATATCCATACTTCCGTATACAGAACAGGCAAATCAGCTTTAGATCCCGCAAAGGAATTATGCCGGATAGGAGCAGGTCCTATGAAAAGACCTGCTCCTATTGACATATATATGCATTTGAAGTATATATATCAATTGAAAAAACAATATCGGGAGCAGTTTTTGGAGAAGCGGGTGCAAATCCCGCGCAAGTCCGTTACTGTGATTCCGCTCTTAAAGCGGATAAGTCAGATCGCCTGCTGCTCTGACCATACCCTAAGGGTATGGCGCGTTTTATCTCCGCGGACACCGGAGCCTGGAACGAAACCCCGGCAGCATTGCCGCACTTTCAAAGCCTTTCCCAGCGCCCGCATTCAATGCGGGTTTTGTGTTTTTTAAGGACACGATGCAAAGAGAGACTCCAAAAAACGCCGACGGTTTTTTCAAATCATTGGAGAATCTATTTGCAGAAAGGAAGGTTATTTATCAATGAAAAATGCAAAAATAATCATCTCCATGCTGCTCGTACTTGTTCTTGCATTCAGCTTCGCTGCATGCGGAAAGAAACAGGAACCGGCAGCAAAGACAGACGAAGAACTGGCAGCTGAAGTTGCAGAACTCATCGACAAGATCTACGTTCAGGAAAGAACGGAAACTACAGACGCTGACTGCGAAGCAGCAAAGGCAGCTTGGGACGCACTGACTGACGCTCAGAAAGAGCTGGTCGAAGGCGAAGAAGCAGATCCCGATTACTTCGGAAGAGACACAGGCGATGCCTCCAAGGACGATCCCAGAAACGCCGACGGAATAGGCGAAAAGGAACTCCTCGTAGTTTCCTTCGGAACATCCTTCAATGAGTCAAGAGCAAATGACATCAAGGGTATCGAAGATGCTCTTGCAGCTGCATTCCCCGATTGGTCCGTAAGAAGAGCATTCACAGCCCAGATCATCATCAACCACGTACAGGCCCGTGACGGTGAGAAGATCGACAACGTAGAGCAGGCTCTCGAAAGAGCGGTTGCAAACGGAGTCAAGACCCTCGTAGTACAGCCTACCCACCTCATGCACGGCGCAGAGTATGACGAGCTTTGCGAAGCTCTTGCAAAGTATGAAGACAAGATGACCATCAAGGTCGCAGAACCGCTCCTCGGAGAAGTAGGTGCGGATACCTCTGCGATCAACGCCGATAAAGAAGCCGTTGCAAAGGCAGTAGTTGCTGCAGCAGCTGCACCGGAAGACACCGCTCTCGTACTCATGGGACACGGAACAGCGCACGTTGCAAAGATCACCTATTCCCAGATGCAGGCTCAGATGGATAAACTCGGATACAAGAACGTATTCATCGGAACCGTTGAAGGCGAGCCCGAAGAAACGGCTTGCGAAGAAGTCATCAAGGCAGTTCAGGCTGCAGGCTTCAAGAAAGTCATCCTCCGCCCGCTCATGGTAGTTGCAGGAGATCACGCCAACAACGATATGGCAGATCCCGAAGATGAAGAGAGCTGGCTCTCTATGTTCACGGCAGCCAATGCATTCGACAGCATCGAAACTCAGATCGCAGGACTCGGAAGACTTCCTGAGGTCCAGGCACTGTACGTACAGCACACACAGGACGCAATAAACAGCCTCCAGTAATCGAAACGAAATGAAAAAACATATCTTCTTGTGTTTTTTCCTCGCAGTATGCCTGATCTTTACAGCCTGCGGACAGGGGAAAACAAATGACAACAAGGCGCCCATAGAAGACGGCGTGTATACGGTCCATGTGGAAACCGACAGCAGCATGTTCCATATAAACGAAGCCTGCAACGAAACAGGTGTCCTGACAGTGAAAGACGGCAAGATGAGCGTGCACATCATCCTGGCATCAAAAAAGATAACCAAGCTATATTACGGCAGTTCCGAGGATGCGAAGAAAAAAGGAGCAAAACTCATAGAGCCTGTGACCGATATCGTCACCTACAGCGACGGAGACACGGCAGAAGCTTACGGCTTCGACGTTCCCGTACCTTATCTTGACAAAGAATTCGACGTAGCGATACTCGGATCCAAGGACAACTGGTACGACCACAAAGTCATCGTGTCAGACCCCGTTCCGAAAGAATAGGCTGTGTGCATCAATTGCGTTTTAAAAGGACCTCGACCTGAGGTCCTTTTTTCCTTTTGTTTTATATCTTTTCGTCAGGCCTTTTTCACAGCTCTTACCATGAAGAGGGGCGTTGCGCCGTATAGTCTTTTTTCCTTATCGCTCCAAAGCTCCTTAGTCACATCTCTGTCAAAGGATATATCAGTAAAGGGAAGCTGCCTCAATACCCCTATATCGAAATCGGGACGCATGGCCGCTCCGAAGACTTTGAAGTTCTCAGGTTCAAGCTCACTGTCTATGTACTCATAGGAACCGTCGTAGGTAAAGCCTTTGCCCGTAAGAGCCAGTTCTTCCCGCTCGCGCCGTATTGCCTCCTCCCTGACAGGCCCGGGTTGATAGGGCAAATGCCAATTGGCATCGAAGATGAGGAGAACTCCGCCCGGCTTTAAAACTCTGTGCCACTCTCCGTACACCTTCAGATGATCTCTTATGATGTGGGTCACGTTCCGGCTGACGATGAGATCGAAGGTGTTATCTTCAAATGGAAGCTCTCCGAAATCCCCCTTGATGATCTCAGGAGAGTCGCCGTAAACCGCAGCATTTTCCCTGGCATGAGCGAGCATCCCTTCGGAGCCGTCTATGCCCGTGACCTTGTGCCCGGCTTTGGAAAGAACAGACGAAAAGAAGCCCGGACCGCAGCCTGCGTCCAGGACCCTTAAGGGCCTTGAAGCAGGCGCTTTGCTTTCTATGAGCTCTACCCACTTCTTGGGGCGATCTGTTTTTAGCTCCTCTACCACATATTTGTTGTAGTTGTCAGAACGGACGGTCCATTCCTCGTTGATGCTTTCCTGCGTGATCATGTCTTTTCCTGCTCCCTAAGATGCAAAAGTTATCGGTTCGTCTTTAATACTGAGGATAGATGATATGAGCTGTTTTGTATACTCATTTTTAGGATCGCTGAGGACCTCGTGTATGGGGCCTTCCTCGACTATCTGTCCCGATTTCATTACCATTACCCTGTCGCACATGCCGTCCACAAGAGCAATGTCGTGAGATACGAAGATGACAGAAAGCCCCAAACTCTCGTTCAGATCCTTAAGAAGCCTTATGATCTGGGCCTGGGCCGAAACGTCAAGAGCGCTGGTCGCCTCGTCGCACAGTATTATCTCGGGCTCTGCAGCAAGGGCTCTTGCTATGGCCATCCTCTGGCACTGACCTCCGCTTAAGTTGGCCGGATATCTCTTAAGGACATCTTTATTTAGGCCTACCATCTCCACCAATTCTTCAGCTTTTTTGATCTGCGCATCCTTATCCTTGATGCCGGCATGCTTTAAAGACTCCCTTATGGTTCCCAGGAAGGTCATCCTGGGATTGAAGGATCCTCTTGCATCCTGGAACACCATCTGCATGGAATGACATACGTCTGCCGGTTTTTTACCCGTAACGTTTTTGCCTTTGAGTATAACAGTGCCTTCATTCGGAGTATCAAGGCAGGCGATTTGTTTGAGTATGGTACTTTTTCCGCTGCCGCTCTCTCCAATTATAGCCAGCATCTCGCCTTCGGAAAGGTGAAGGTTTATGTTTTTCAGCGCCTGAAATTCACCGTCTATGAGCTTGAAAGTCCTAGAGACGTTACTCACCGATAAAATATATTCCTTATCCATTGATCAGCGCCTCGCAATCCGTAAAATGTCTTTCTCCCACCTGTTTGAGATGGTATTCTTCCGTTTTGCACTTATCCTTTGCATAGGGGCATCTCTCGTAAAATGCGCAGCCTTCCATCTCGGGGCCGAACAACGGAGGCTGTCCGTCGATACCTACGGGCATCCCTTCTCCAAGCACCGGAATGGCTGCGATAAGACTCTTTGTATATGGATGCTTGGGCTCGTCAAGTATAGCTCTGGTGTCTCCGTATTCCACTATGCGTCCTGCGTACATGACTGCCATCTTGTCAGCCACATGAGCGGCTACGCCCAGGTTGTGGGTGACGAGGAGCATGGTCATCTTCCTTATCTCCTTGAGCCTTACAAGCTCTTCAACGACGTTTTTCTGAGTCGTAACGTCAAGGGCGCTGGTGGGCTCATCAAGAAGCAACACGTCCGGATCGAGAAGCAGCGAAGCCGCTATAGCGACCCTCTGATTCATTCCTCCGGAAAGCTCGTAGGGGCAGCTGTCTAAGATCCTGTCAGTTCCTTGGAGCATGACCTTTTTGAAAAGACTGTCTATCTCTTCATAGGACTTTTTCTGGTCGTACTTATCATGGCTTTTGAGCATCTCCTGGAACTGCTTTCTGTAAGTTCTGATAGGATTGAAGGAGGTGGCCGGATCCTGGAATATCATACCTATTTCTGTCCCGCGGAGATCCTGATTATCTTTCGGGTTCATTTCTGACATATCCTTTCCGTTAAGGAGTATCCTGCCGCCCTTTACGTTCAGTTTTCCGCCCTTGATTCCCAGGATAGCCTTGAGAACGGTGGATTTGCCGCAGCCGGATTCCCCAACCAGAGCGAGAGTTTCTCCCTCGTCAAGAGAGAATTCTATATCCCCGCATACGGTCTTATCTCCGTATCCTATGGATACGTCTTCGAACTTCAATATATTCCTGCTATCCATTGCTGTCTCCGTTCACGTCGATATAGTCTCTTAAACTGTCTCCGAAATAGTTGAACACCATAACCGTGATGACTATGGCCGCTCCGGGAACGAATACAGCCCATGGCGATAGAGAAAGATATGCCCTTGCTTCGTTTATCATGCTTCCCCATTCAGGGGTCGGCGGTATAACACCTATCCCCAGGAAAGAAAGCCCTGCTATACCTATCATCATGGTCCCTATCTGAGTAGTTGCGTTGATGAGCAGCGGTCCGAAGACGTTGGGAAGTATGTATTTGTACATGATGCAAAAATCCGTGCATCCCGCAAGCTTTGCTGCAGCGATATACGGCTCTTCTTTGACTTTCATGACCGTGCTTCTGGCAAGTCTTGCATGGGCAGGCCATGCGGTGATGCCCATAGCTATCATGGCATTGACGAGGTTGCCTCCCATGATGCCGGCTACCGCAATGGCTATTACCATCTGCGGGAAGGAAAGCATGAGATCGGCAAACCTCATGAGTATGCCGTCCAAAACTCCTCCGTAATACCCGCAAAGAAGGCCGAGTATGAGACCTATGACAAAGGTGACGGCAACTACCGTAAAGGATGAAAATATACTTGTTTTAGCTCCCATGAGCACCCTGGAAAGGATACAGCGCCCGTATCTGTCTGTTCCTAAAGGGAACTGCTCAGACGGACCCTTGTTCATCAAAGCCGCATTGGTCTCGAAGGGATCGTTTGGTATGATGAGAGGCGCTATGAGACTGATCACGATGAGTATCGCTGCAAGCACAGCGAACACGATCACTTTTCTTTTAGTCTTTTCTCTTTCTGATATCATTTCGTGCCTCCGTAAGTTTTTACCCTCGGGTCGAGCTTATGGTAGCTGATATCGGTGATCAGGTTGATCACGCAATATATGAGCGCCATATATATGACGAAGGCCTGAATGACGGGATAGTCCCTGTAGGTGATGGAATCCATTACGAGTTTTCCAAGACCCGACCATCTGAATATAGTTTCAACAACGACACTGCCTCCCATGAGTGTACCTATCGAAAGACCCACCAGAGTTATGATGGGGCTCAGGCAATTGTGGAGCACGTTGTTGTAAAGTACTATGTTGTTTTTTACTCCCCTGGCATAGGCACCCTGAACGTAGGGCTTGTCCAGTTCCTCAAGGACCTGGGCCCTTATCTGTCGGACGAACCTTGATGCCAACGGGATCGCCAGCGCCATGGCCGGCAAAAAGAGTCCCTTCACGCTGCTGTCTGCGATGACCGGGAACAGTTTGATCTTGATGGAGAAGAGATACATCAGGATCACGGAAATAAGAAAATTCGGCATGGAATTCCCGAAGAAACTAAAGAACCTGATGAAATAATCAATGAATCTATTCTTTTTTACCGCCGTAAGTATCCCCAATGGGACCGATACGAGCAGGGCTATAAACAAGCTGGAAAGCGCCAGCGTGAATGTGTAGCCAGATGCTTTTTTAAGAAGCTCTCCGACTTTCATTCCGTTGTGATAGGATTCCCCCAGATCCCCTTTCAGCATATTGCCGAGCCAGCTCATATACTGGACGATTATGGGCCGGTTTAGACCCATCTCCTCCTTGGTCTTTTCTATTGCTTCGGGAGAAGCCTCAATGCCCATGGCGTTGAGCTTCTTGGTAGCGGGATCTCCCGGGGATATGTACATGAGGCAAAAAACGAGCAGCGATAGTCCCAGCATGATAGGGATCATCTGCAGCAGTCTTTTCAATATATATTTCTTCAAAATATGCCTCCGTTAATGATTGCTAACTAAATGATAAAACAGCGGGAAGGGACAGTGCTGCCCCTTCCCTGAGAACTGAACTGTGATTATTCCTTTGTGGATGTTGCTTCGAGTCCGTAGAAGTCGAAGGGTATGTTCTCGGCATAGCCGCTTACACCCTTTCTGAGGACCGTGGTCTTGGTGAACAGCCCGAGGAATCCGAAAGCATCTTCGTCTACAACGAGCTGTACGATCTTGTTTGCAAGCTCTGCGCGCTTTGCCGTGTCGGTCTCGACCTTGAGCTCATCGAGAAGTGTTTCGACCTCGTCTGATTTGAATCCGCCGATAGCCCATTTGCTGCTCTGTCTGAACATTGCGTCCAGACCGAAATACGGATCGCCTGCCTTGTCTGCGATCATGCAGTAAAGTGCAATATCGAAATCTCCCGTTTTGACATATGTCGCATCCGGATCCTCTTCGCTTTGAAGAACTGTTTTGATTCCGGCTTTTCTGAATTGATCGTCAAGAGCTGTCGCTATGGTAGGAAGCTGCCTGGCCTGGTAGTAGCAGATCTTGAGCTCCAGGACTTTTCCGTCCTTTTCATAGTAGCCATCTCCATTAAGCTTGTATCCGTCCTTTTCGAGAAGCTCCTTTGCAGCGGCAACGTCGGTCTTCGGAACGTTTACTTTGCCGTAAGCTGCATTTCTGGAGAAGGGTCCGTCAGTCGTGGATACTGTTCCATTTTGGAATTCCGCGAGATTATCCTTGTCGATGATGAGGGTGATGGCTCTGCGCAGAGAGTCATCGAGTCTGTTCTCGTTGAGGCAGTAGAACTGTAGTCTTGTGGCGGGGATAGTCACCAGCTTGTAGGTGTCCGGATCCTGGCTGTATACTTCGCGGGCTGCTGCGCTTACGGAATTGTATACGTCGATCTCACCGTTCTGCATTGCATAGAGCTTTGATTCATCATCTGCAAGATAGAAGAACTTTGCTCCTTCGAGGGTGACTTTGCCGCCCCAGTAGTTCTCGTTCCTCTTGACTTCGCAGTCGCCTGTGGGTGTGAATGCTACGGGGACAAAGGGTCCGGTGCAGATTGGGTTATTCACGAAATCCGTAGTGCTGTCGAGATCGATCATTCCGAGCTCCGGAGAAGCAAGGTCACTGGGAAGCGTCGGAAGAAGCTCTCTCGTGTCAACGACAAGAGTCTTTTCGTCGACTACCTCGTAATTGAATCCTGCGAGGTACTCAAACCTGTTATTTACTTCGGCTGCCCTTAGCAGGTTCCTTCTGACCATGTCGGCAGTGAGTTTATTGCCGTTTGAGAACTTGACGCCGTCTTTTAGTGTCAGGGTCCATTTGGTCCCGTCGTTTTCTGCCTTCTCAAGCAGAAACGGTTTGGCTGTAGATGAGGCGTCTATTTTGAAGAGGCTCTCGCAAATGCCGTACATGGACGTATTCCATCCGCAGTAATCAAGATGCGGATCCAGAGCCTGATAAGCAAAGCTTACTGCGACGTTAAGATGAGCATCCGCTTTTTCTTCTTTCTTCCCGCAGCTGCATAATGCAAAGAGCATGCATGCAATGAGGAGAAGCGCTAATACTTTTTTGATCTTCATTTGAATTCCTCCTGAAATACTGATCATACTCGTAAAACAGTTCTTCTGTTTTATCCAAAATTAATGGGAAGTATTGATACTTCCCACGCAAAAAGATGTTTGATACATCTATTGCGCTGGAATAGTGTGAGGTTCTCACCATGTATCTGACTAGGCAGCACTAATGGCTGCCGACAGTGACCTGCTCGTGGGGTTTACCCTTCCATGCACACATTTAAGTGATCTGTGAAAACCTGTTATTGTTAAATTGTCTTTATATATGTATGTTATTTCACCGCTCTTATACAGAATATCGGTGAAGATCCGTTGTAAAGCTGAAGAGTGCTGTTCCCGGCATCATCGAACACCTCGCAGGAAGAAAAGCCTATCTCTTTCAGGACCCAGGCGTCCCATCCCGGTCTTTGGCACGATGCTATGCTCATGGATAAAGTTATCTCTTTATTTTCTTCGGCCATTTCTGCAGTCACGCCCTTGTGTCCGTGGGCAAGGCTGTTATCTTTTAATTTCTTGCTCTCATCCGTGTAGGCCTGGGCATAATTGGCATCATAGTTTATGAGGACTCCACCCCTGCGAAGGACTCTGTACCACTCTTTATATGCTCTTTCCGGATCGGGGAGAGTCCATGTAAGATTCCTGGTGACCACAGCATCAAAGGTCTCGTCTGCAAATTCCAGTTCCTGCGCATCCATCACCTTAAAACAAGGAGATACGCCGAATAGCAAAGCGTTCTTCTTTGCCTCCTCTATCATGTCCGGGGTCAGATCTATTCCGGTGACGTTGTGCCCGACCTCCGAAAGCAGGATCGCAAAAAACCCCGCGCCGGTACCAACGTCCAGGATGTCCTTGGGGACCGGCTCTGGAAACTGCTTGAGAAGTTCCGCCTTCCAAAGATCCCCTATTTCGTTTTCAAGTTCTTCCTTTCTTACCTCCGAAAAACTCTCCGAACGAAGGGTCCAGTAATGCCGGACTCTGTCTTCAATATCGTTTTGTATAACAGCTCTTGATTCCACATAGCTGATTATATAGCTATAAAAATCCTCTACAAGCCCCCAGGGGGATACAAAAAACCGCCCCCGGTGATAATATGAATGGCCAGCATGGCTGCTCATCGCCGATCCGAGCGGAACTGTACGCACATCGCTAAAAAATAAAAAAACTTATCCCCCATGGGGCTTCACATCCCTACCCGAAGATGTTAAAGTCCATTTGGTCAGATAAGTTATTTACACTCAATGTACTTTTTTCATTTGGGGCCCGTTTCTAGAACCGGGTCCCTTTTCATCAGAGAAAATATGTTCGTCAAACCCATGCGCTGAGAAGCCGCCGAGCGTTCAGAACGTGCTCTAAGATATATAATGCGCCGGTCGGCCCGATCAAGGTCTTGGGTATCACGTTTATATATCCCGATCCGGGAGATGAGATCTCCACCCCGTAGACGTTTCCGCTGTAGGCAAGCAGGTGGGCAATGGAATTGGCATTTCCGAAGAAGATGACGTCTTTGACTTGTGATATATCTTTGCCGAGTGCATTCTCCTCGCCGAAAGATGCCAGCAGAGCTCCGAGGGCTCCTTCCTCCTGACTGCAGGCGGCTTCTGCAGTGCTTAACTGCTCGTTTTCCACCGGTCTGTACAAAACGTGAAGACACTCCGGCGCCATCCCGAGATATCCTGACAGATAATCCGTCAGGGCATAAAGAAGCGATGCTTCGCCCTCTGCGGCATATTTTATATCTCCCGAAAAGCCTCTTCCTCCCATGCGCCTGGCAAGCTGGTAGAATATCCGGCTCCTGGCTTTTTCTATATCTTCGATCGCCCTGCTGCAGTCTGTGCCAAGCAGCGACGATATGCCGCGCACAAAGCTTTCGCAAAGATCCGGGCCTATGGGCATACAACCCAAAGACAAAGACGGCATATCCGAAACCTCATTCATATACTCTTCCGTCTTTTTGCAACGCTCGGGAGAAAGATATATATTGGCATCCGCTGCATATACGTTTTTTAGTTCATCTACTGTGCAAAAAGCTCCCGGAGCGCAGTTCACATCTATGCCGCACAAAGAGAGTATCCCCGTAAGTTCTTCGAGGTCTCCGTCCCCAAAAAAGTCGCGACTTCCCAAACCGAATATGTTGACGGACGGTCTCTCTTTTTCTGCACATTTATTTTCACTTCTTCCCCTAAGTCCCGGCTCAGACAAAGTCTTCAAAATTTTGACCACGGTCTCGTCATGGCCTTTCAGCATGTTCTCTGAAAGACCTGGGGTCTCCACGTAAATATATGGGACGCCGGTCTCTTTCGATATGGCTTTTAACTCAGGTTCTATGACTTCGGAAAGAAGGGACGTACCCGGTGCCTGCACCACGGCAAACAGGGACATATCGTATCCTGCCGAGATATCGTTAAGAGCCTTCTTCAGCTGATCCACGGTTCCGAATATGAAGTCTTCATATCTGAGATTGGTCGAAGGTACGTTGGAAGCGCTCATATAGTACTGGCTCCTTAGGAGCTCTTCATCAGGAGCTCCCTT
>JAFZSM010000116.1 GCA_017619385.1 Bacillota bacterium | reverse complement strand
CTCAAATCCGTTTTCAAGATCTTTTTTGAGTTTTTCTCTGTCAGCAGCCCGCTCTTCCATCACGGAGATATCGAAACTGCTTCTGGGGCTCACCGTTACTTTGCCCGGATGTATAAAGGGCAGAGCCATCTGAGCGAAATTGATGCAGCCTGATGCCTTTATCCGGAACACATCCCTTTTTTCGACCATGGACCCCGCATCCTTTTCCGAGGCGCTCATGACGAAGATATCCTTGGCTCTTGTGACCGCCACGTAAAGTATCCTGATCTCTTCTGCGAGCTCTTCCTTCTTTTTGAAGGCCTCGATCAGTTTGAAGGAGACCGGCTTTGTGTATGAGAAACTGCCGGGATTCGATAAGAACATGGAAGTGCCCAGATCCTTGTGGAACACGGCTCTTGGATGATCCTTGCCTGCGGAGAGCCTTCCACCGCAGGATGCAAAGAGAACGAAGGGAAACTCCAATCCTTTGCTCTTGTGGACCGTCATGATGCGTACTACGTCGTCCTCTTCGGCCGCGATGGATGACTGGCCTGTGCTGACCTTGGAGTTTTCTCCGGATATGCTGTCTATGTATGAAATGAAGCTGAAAATGCCTCCGGTGTTGGTCTTCTCGAACTCCCCGGCCTTATCGACAAGAGCCCTTAGGTTGGCTACCCTCTGCTCCCCTGATGAAAGTCCGGCAGCAAAAACGAGGATGCCGCTCTCAGACAAAAGATCCCAGAGAAAATCTGCAAGAGGAAGGGCCGCAGCCTTTACTCTCCATCCGTCGAGACGGCCCGTCACTTCTCTGCATTTTTCCGAAAGAGGAGAGTCTTCCCCGCTCACGTATCTGAAGGCTTCGTAAAAGCTCATCTTATGCTTTCCCGATCTTCTGCCTTCTATCCTTATCTTCGCAAGCTCTTCTGCGCTGAAGCCAAAGGACGGGAAATAGAGGACGGAGATCAAAGGCACATCCTGCCTTGGGTTGTCCAGTACCTTTAAAAGATTTACAAATACCTGTATCTCCGGAGTGTCGAAATACCCTTCGCTCCTGTCCAGGTAAACGGGTATGCCCGCCTTTGTAAGGGCTTCATAATATACCTCGGCCTTGGTCTTTGCAGACCTAAGGAGTATGACCATATCCCTGTATCTTAAGGGGCGGACTGATCCGCCGTCCCTTATCATGTGCCTTCCGTCATGATACTTTGCAATGATCTTCGCTGCATTCAAAGCTTCCAGCTCTGTACCTTTAAGATCTGCAATAGTCTCGTCTATATCATCGCTTCCTTGAGTATCCACAAGGTAAAGCTCCGGTTCATAGAGGCATTCTTCGGGACCCTCGAAAGGCATCCCCTCTTTTAGAGCTGCGCTTTCATCGTAGACCATGCCGCTGCTCTCCTCCGTCATAAGATTTTCAAAGAGTCTGTTGACAAAATCTATGATGGGCTTTTTGCTTCTGAAATTGCTGTTAAGGTCTATGACCTTGGAATTTTCTTTTCCGCTTTTGTATGCGCTGTATCTGGACAGGAAAAGCCCCGGTTCCGCGTGCCTGAATCTGTATATGCTCTGTTTCACGTCGCCTACGGTGAACACGTTATCATCGGAAGATATGCCTTCGATGAGGCTTTCCTGCAAAGGGTTGCAGTCCTGGTACTCATCTACGAATATATACCGGTACTTTTCTCTGCACTCCTTTCTTACATCCTCGTTTTTGAGTATCTCAAGAGCGAAGTGCTCTCCGTCTGAAAAGTCCATGAATCCCAGAGCTTTTTTCTTTTCCCCGTAGCGCCTGCCAAAATCCCTTGTAAGAGCGCAAAGCCGGGAGATAGGTTTATCGAGCCTTTGCTTCTCGTCTTCAAGGCGGGCAAGTGAAATGCCCTTGTATGCCTCTTTGAAACTGCCGACCGCTTCCTTGGCGCCTTTATCCCAGTAGGCTTTGATCGTTCCGTCAAGGGCCTTCTTTTTTTCCTGCTCATCCTTGGGCCCTGCGGCAAGTCTTGGAAAACTGTATTCGCAAAGCCTTGTCATGACTTCTTCGGTATGCCCTGCCTTTATGCCGCAAATCATGCTGTCCATGTCTGACAAGGCTTCCTTGGCAGCAGCAAGACATTTGCCCATGCCGTTATCTTCGAACAATGTTTTAAGAAGGCTGCAGTAGGCAAAAGACCTCTCCAGAGAAAGGAGGGCAAATTCACCGGCCAAAGCCATGAGTTTATCCGGATCGAACTGCGGGCTGTCAAGGAATTCGAGAGGCTTAGGGAGAGTATCCGTATATCCGTAAAGATCGAATATGAGGTCCCTTGCAGCCTTGTCCGTCCTGGCATTTGAATAGTGATCCAGGAAATCCAGGAAATCGGGATCTTTTTTCTCATAGAGCTCTGAGAACATCTCGTCCATGGCCTCGTTTTTAAGTATGCTGCTTTTGTAGCTGTCGCATATCTTTAGGGCAGGATCGACTCCAATGACGTGATAGTAGTTTCTGACCAGCCTTTGTGCAAAGCTGTCGAAGGTGCATATCTCCGCCCTTCCTATGAGAGAAAGCTGCTTCTTTATGAGAGCCTTCTTTTCTTCATCAGCTCCTGTCAAACAGTCGCCCAGCTTTTTTCTGAGCCTTTCCCTCATCTCGGAAGCCGCAGCCTTTGTAAAGGTAACTATGAGCATCCTGTCAAGGGAAGCGCCGCTGCTTGTCAGAAGAGAGATTATCCTCTCCACTAAAACAGCAGTCTTTCCAGATCCCGCCGCGGCGGAAAGAAGAAGGCTGTTTCCTCTGTCATATATGGCTTCTGTCTGTTTCTCTGTCCAGTTCATCTGCTCAGGTCTTTGATTTCCTTTGCGGCAAGTATGGCCATTCTCCATGCGTTGGCAAGGTTGTATCCGCCGCAGGGTCCGTCGTAGTCGACTATCTCGCCGGTAAAATACAGACCCTCTACTATCTTTGACTCCATGGTCTTTTCGTCTATTTCTGATAAAGGCACTCCGCCTGACGTGACCTGTGCGTCTGCCCAGCCCTTGGTACCTTTAAGTTTGAATCTGAGGTCTTTTGCAAGTCCCGTCATGACCGACGGTCCGTGGGCGTCTTCACCTTTTCTTGAATGAAGGTAGGCGTGCATCTTTTCAGGCACAAGCCCAGCCATGCCGCAGCCCAATACCTGCTTCTGATGAAGGAAAAGATCCAAAAGCTCATCTTCCGTAAGCTCCGGGAAAAGGTCTATGGAAAGTATGTACTCCCTGTTCTCACCCAGCCTTATGTTCCGGCTCAGGTTCATAACGCAAATACCTGAAATGGAATCCTTGGTGAACTGTATCTCACCTGCGTCCTCGCAGATCTTTTCTTCATTGCAGTAAAGGGACACTTTGCCTCTTACCCTCACTCCGTGAAGAAGGCTGATATCTTCTTCGCATTCTACGGGCACAAGGGCGGGAACGGGCTTTACGAGGCTGTGGCCGAAGAGCTGAGCCCACTTGTATCCTTCACCGTAGCATCCGAACTGTATGCCGGCTTTTCCTCCCGTTGCGATGACAAGGAGTATGCTCTCGAACTTTCTGCCGTCTTTTGTGACCACAGTAAAATGGCCGTCCCTTTTGATCACATCGGTCACATGGCAGTCGCAGAGGATCTGCACTCCTTTTGACTCGGCTGCGCTGATAAGGGCCGATACCACGGAAGAGGCTTCTCTGCTCCTTGGATAATAACGGCCGTCCTCATCGCATACGCCCACTATGCCTACGCTCTCCAGTTCTCTGTCTATAGTCCTGAAGCCTTCGGCTTTTGTGTTGAGGTAATTACAATGGCCGTTGCCCGTGGCATATATCTTTTTACCCGGCTGGTTGTTCCTCTCAAGGACCAGAACATTCATGTTTTCTCCGGAGGCAAGAGCGGCTGTCAGAAGACCGGAGGCGCCTCCTCCTATGATGATAAGATCGTACATTTTCGCACCAAAACTTCACATTTTCTTTAACAATATATTATACCATAGAGAGAGGGTTCTTCCAAAGAACAAAGGTTCGAAAATCGCAAAAAAACAAAAAAGTATATATTTAGGCTCGTTTGTAGTAAAATATATTTGTAAAAGGGTATATGGAGATAAACATGAGAAAGAAAAGACTACAAGACAATTTACAGAATATACGAAACGAAAGAAAAAGAGCGGTCAAGAAAGTCATCTCCGCGGTCCTCATCGTAGGCATAGCGGCGGCGACCACCTTCCTTGCGGGCATATCCCCTGACGAAGAAGCAGTAAGGCTTGAAAAGGAGAGTTTCGACTCGAAACCCGCCATCGAATACGTGGTGGACATGCCTGAGACTGACCTTGTATTCGAAGAGGAGGAAGAGGAAAAACAGCACAGGACAAGATCAAAGAGATGGTCCATACTGTCCATCCCTTTGTGGCTCGCAGGTCACCTTCTATCTCTTCTGCTTACGCCTATCATAGGGAAACTTCTGACCTATGTCTTCATAGCGGCGGTATTTTTCGGAATACTGTGCGCATGCCTTAAGATCATGTTCCCGGACACCCCGCTGAAGGAACTTCTCACAAAGAGAAACATACTGACCTTCGCAGTCTGCACCGGCGTCTTCATAGCGGCGCTTCACGTACCGGAGCTTCTGGATATGAGCAGCGACTACCACGGGCTGTTCACCTTCCTTGCAGGAGCCCTGTCAGTCCTTTGCATGGTGCTCCTCTGCACGGAGCCAAAGAAAGAAGTTGAAGAAGAAGCTACGGCTTAGAAAAAACGAAAACGAGGACGGCGTCCTCGTTTTTTTATGCCTTGAGTATTTTCATCGCTGCTTTGATACCGTCGCAGGCGGCGGACATTATGCCTCCTGCATAGCCGGCTCCTTCGCCTGCGGGATAGAGCCCCTTGATCTCAGATCCGGCTGCTGTCGCATACCCCGAGTCATTTCTATTTATCCTGATGGGGCTTGAAGATCTGCTTTCTATGGCATATACAAGCCCGTCGGGATCGTCAAATCCTCTCAGTTTTTTCCCGAGCATGGGGATCGCTTCTGCCAAAGCTTCATATACGAAGTCCGGAAGGCATTTTTTGATCTCGCTTTTTGTCATAAACTCGCCCATAGTTTCAGTCGGAAGCCTGTAGCTTTCGCCGCTGAGCAAATATGCCAGATGCTCGTATTTCTCCTGGAAGGCTATACTCTCTAAGGGGCTGTCTCCCGGTATATCTTCTTTTCTTACATCTGCAAGAAGCGCAGAGTTGGCTTTGCCTGAGTCTCTTCTGAAATAGCTCATGCCGTTGCAGGTGATGCAGCCTTCATGAGAGCTGGCGTTGACCACCACACCTCCGGGACACATGCAGAATGTATATACTCCCCTTCCGTCCTTTGTCCTTACGTTCAATTTGTAATCAGCGGGGCCAAGTCCCAGTTTTTCAGCCTCGATACCGTACTGTGCTTTGTCTATGAGCGCCTGGGGGTGTTCCACTCTGACGCCCATGGAAAAAGGTTTTTTCTCCATATCAATTCCGAAAGAATAAAGGGTCCTCACCGTATCTCTTGCGGAATGTCCAAGGGCAAGGATGAGGCTGTCCGTTTCTATAACGCTGCCGTCCTTGAGCACCGCCCCGGAAACTCTGCCTTCCTCTGTCAGTACGCCTTCAAGTTTTGCATTGAACCTTACTTCTCCTCCGAGAGACTCGATCTCTTTTCTTAAATTCACGACCACAGTCCTGAGGACATCAGTTCCAATATGGGGCTTTTGTTTATACAGTATCTCAGGGGATGCTCCCATCCTGACGAACTCTTCCAGAACGAATCTCCTGTACTCGGATCTTGTCCCGGTGGTCAGTTTTCCGTCTGAAAAGGTGCCTGCTCCTCCCTCTCCGAACTGGCAGTTGGCTTTGGGGTCAAGTTCTCCTGTCTTCCAGAAATGCTCAACGGCTTTTACCCTTTCGTCCATGGAAGGGCCTCTTTCGAGCACTATGGGCTTTGCACCTGCCTTTGCCAAAACAAGAGCTGCAAAAATGCCGCAGGGACCGAAACCTGCGATGACAGGCCTATGCTCAAGGCCTTTCGCTTTCGGTACTGCAAAGTCTTTATTTTCCGGAGTGAGCTCAGCTTTCAGCCCCGCTTTTTTGCAGAGCCTGAGCATTTCTTCGTCGTTCTTTTCAGTCTCGATATCAAGGCTGTATACCTTATACACATCGGGCTTTTGCCGTGCGTCTATGCTTTCTTTTGCAATGGAAAAAGACTTCACTCCCCCTGAAGGAAGATGAAGTCTTGCTTCTATCTTTGCCGGGAGCGTATCTGTATTCTCCAAAGCCTTTATTTTGAATTCATGTATCCTTATCATTTAATCTATGAGGCTCTTACCTTCCATCTCATTAGGAACCGGAAGTTCCATGAGCTGAAGAAGTGTAGGTGCCAGGTCGCAAAGGGCTCCTTCGTGAAGGCTCACTTCTTTTCCCTTTATATCCTTATCTACGTAGATAAGGGGCACAGGGTTAGTGGAGTGGCTGGTCACGACGTTGCCCTCTTCGTCGAGCATAACGTCTGCATTTCCGTGATCCGCAGTGATGAGGAGGCATCCTCCTGTTTCTTCTATTGCATCCGCTATCTTTCCAACGCAATGGTCCACGGCTTCTACAGCCGCAACGGCTGCAGAGAAGACTCCCGTATGACCCACCATATCGCAGTTGGCCAGGTTCATTATGATGAGATCAAGCTCTCCCGATCTTATCCTTTCAAGAACTTTGTCAGTGACTTCATAGGCGCTCATTTCAGGCTGAAGGTCGTAAGTGGCCACTTTTGGCGATGCTACAAGTATCCTTTCTTCTCCCTCATAGGGCTCTTCTATGCCGCCGTTGAAGAAGAAGGTGACGTGAGCGTACTTCTCAGTCTCTGCTATGCGAAGCTGCTTTTTTCCAAGAGAGCTTACATATTCTCCGAGGGTATTCTTAAGACTCTGGGGAGGGAATGCAACCTCTACATTGGGTATAGTGGCATCGTACTGGGTGAAGCACACATATTTAAGATCTTTAAGCACGACCTTTCTTTCAAATCCGTCGAAGCCTGGATCTACGAAGCATCTTGTTATTTCCCTTGCTCTGTCGGGCCTGAAATTGAAGAAGATGACACTGTCTCCGTCCTGGATGGTATGATCTTTTTTCTGGCAGTAAGGGAGCTTGCAGCTGCATTCTTTGCAGTGAGCTACTATGCCCGGAACTACGAATTCGTCGGTCTCTTTATTATCTCTTGCCTTGGCCATGAGTTCTCCGGCATTCTCTGCGGAGCGTCCGTGGGCTTCTGTATAGAGCCTGTATGCAGTCTCTATGCGGTCCCAGCGCTTATCTCTGTCCATGGAATAAAAGCGGCCCGCTATGGTGGCGATCTCTCCTGTTCCTATCTCAGAGCATTTTTGCTGCAGTTCTTCGATATATTTCTCTGCGCATGAGGGAGGCACGTCCCTCCCGTCAAGTATGCAATGTACATATACGTTCTTTATGCCCTTTCTCTTCGCCATTTCAAGAAGTGCGTAAAGATGGGTATTATGAGAATGAACGCCGCCGTCTGAAAGGAGTCCCATGAGGTGAAGTGCTCTTGCTCTTCCGTCAGAGATATCTCCTTTTACGGCTTTGAACTCTTCCTGCTCTTTTGCAAGATCATCCATTAAGGCTGACAACACCGGATTTTCAAAAAATTCTCCGTTTTCTATCTCGTTGCTTATCTTTGAAAGCTCCTGCCATACGACTCTGCCTGCGCCCATATTGGTGTGGCCTACTTCGGAGTTTCCCATCTGCCCGTCCGGGAGGCCTACAGCCCTGCCGCTGGCATAAAGCTGAGTATGGGGATATCCGTCCCATAGCCTGTCCAGATTAGGCGTTTTTGCCGCCTTGATGGCATTTCCCGGACCTTCCGGCGCAAGACCGAATCCGTCCATTATAAGGAGCATCGTAGCTTTTTTCATATTCCGTCCTCTTTGCTTAGTTCTTCGTTGACCTTTCCGACCCATGAGAAGTCGAGAGTCTGGGTGAATTTGGAACCGTCGTCTTCAAACTGTTCTTCGCGGTATCCCTTTGAGATAGAATCAAGGTCCACCTTCTCATATGTAACCGCCTCACCCGCATCCGTATTCATTCTATCCAGGTCTTTGATCAGGGATTCCCTGTCTATGGTCTCTTTATCCGATGCGAATTCGATCTCGGGGAGCTGCACTTTTTCGAATTCCACGGCTTGTCCTTTGCCTTCCAGTTCCTCCAGGTTCACTGCATTGATGACGGGCTTGTCTATCTTCACAGCTTCGCGCTTTTCCTCTTCTATCCTTTCGGATCTCAAGCTCGGGATGAACTCAGGTTTTGTTCTTGCCGGCATGTCGGGGATCATGGAAGCGTCGCTGACGAGGTTTTCATCTGCATCCTGTGCTTGTTCGTTGATCTCCTGGACCTCTTTGTCTTCGAGCTTTCTCGTACGCTCTTCCACAGGTCTTACGGCCTCTCTTAATGCTGCTCTTGCTTCGGCTCTTGCCTGGGCTTTGGCCTTTTCTTCGGCTCTTTCGGCTTTGCGCCTCTGCTTTTCTTCTCTTTCGCGCTCTTCCTTAGAGAGGTTTCTCAAACGCTCCCTTTCTGCCATTTTCGCCTCGTGCTCTTCTTTTCTTGCTTCGGCTCTTGCTTTGGCCCTCGCCTCACCTACAGCCATGTCCTGCGATGAATCCTTCATGTACATGGCATAGATGATCATGGAAAGACCGTCAAGAAGGAAGGCTCCTCCCACGAGCATAAGAGGCATTACACTGGTCACGATCCACGGAAGCATCATGACGACGCCGAGCATGGTCGATATGAAAGAAAGAGGCACTATCTTCGACCAGTCTTTGGGATTGAACCTGCTCACGTAAAGGCTTTGCGAGAACCTCGTAACTCCGCAAAGAGTAAGCCACGTTCCGAAAAACATGGTAAGCATGGATTCTGTGACCTGATTGCTCAGGACGGAAAACCCGTAAAGCAAAGTCACGAGACCTTCTACAAGAGTGGTTTCCGTAAGCCTTCTTGCTCCTCTTCCCGATACAGCGTAAGCTATCGTGTTGCAAGTACCCGCGATGAACATGACCATTCCAACGAGGAAAGCCACGTCGTAAAAGGTGCTGGTGTAGAAAAAGAAACAGAAAGCTCCTGCTCCGCTTATGAGTATTCCGGAAATAAGGACGAGTAATCTCATTGATCTTCTCCTTGACTATAAAAGTGCATTGCAGATCTCTATGAAATCTGTATGTGATTTTTTCTTCATCTGAAGGGCTTCCTCCAGAGGAACGGCTATTATCTCGTCGCCGTGTATGCCTATGGCTGCGCTTTCGGCTCCCTGCTCTACGAGCTCGGCAGCCTTGATGCCCATTCTGGATGCAAGGACTCTGTCTCTTGCTGTGGGGCTTCCGCCTCTTTGGATGTACCCGAGAAGCACCGTCTTTGTCTCGCAGCCTGTCTTGAGTTCAAGGAACTCAGCCA
The DNA here is from genome assembly GCA_017619385.1 of Bacillota bacterium. Classification (GTDB taxonomy): domain Bacteria; phylum Bacillota; class Clostridia; order Peptostreptococcales; family Anaerovoracaceae; genus RUG13409. The sequence goes on along the minus strand of JAFZSM010000116.1, from coordinate 1,990 downwards.
GTGCCTGTGTGGACAGGGCAACGCCTTCTGCCTTGATGATGATGCTGTGGAGCTTTCCTCTGGCCACGCCTGCTTTTACCTCATCGCAGATCTTATCGATGTCGTAAGCCTGCTCCGGGATAAGGATGTCTTCTGCTCCGCCCGCAAGTCCTGCATAAAGAGCGATGTCTCCGCAGTGCCTGCCCATTACTTCGATGACCGTGGTCCTTCCCATGGATGAGGAAGTATCTCTGATGTTTCCAACGGCGGCAACAGCTGTGTTTACGGCCGTATCGAAGCCTATGGTGGTATCAGTGTATCCGAGGTCATTGTCTATGGTCCCCGGGAGCCCGTAAACCTTCATGCCTGTCTGCTTGCTGAATTCGCGTCCGCCGGAAAGAGTACCGTCACCGCCTATGACTACCAGAGCCTCTATGCCGTGGCTTTTCAGATTTTCGTACGCCTTCCAGCGCCCTTCTTCCGTTCTGAAGGAGTCGCTTCTTGCGGTGCGGAGTATGGTCCCTCCTCTGTGGATGATATCTGCAACAGATGCTATGTTGAGCTGCTGTATATCATCTTTGATCATTCCATGGTACCCTTGATAGATACCGAAAACATCCATGCCCTTTGAGAGGCAGCCTCTTACGACCGCTCTGATGCATGCGTTCATTCCCGGCGCATCTCCGCCGCTTGTGAGTATTCCTACTTTCATTTCTGTAATACCTTCTCCCTATCTGAAGCAGTCGTTTCCGAAAGCTTCTATCATTTCATTTCTGAACTCCGCAGAGGGATCTACCCACATGTCGTAGTCCAGTTTATATTTATTACCTGTTTTCATAACGAGGACTGCTACGGGATACTCTCCCAGGTGCCTTCTGGCTATCCCGGAGAATATGCTTAGGCCTTCCTTTTCCTCGAAACTGTCGGGGATGACTACCTTTACCATGGTGATCTTTCTGGTTGCTCTTTCGTAGCTGTCGTCGGTCCTTCCGTATCTTTCGATGGGCTCCACGCTGTCTGCAAGGAGTTTGGGGTTTCCCTCCTCTTTAAGATCCAGTTTTCCCGTGATGACCACAACGCTGTCAACATCAAGGTAAGATCTGTCCCTTTCAAAAGTCTTGGGAAAGACCACCACGTCTATCTGTCCGTAAAGGTCTTCAAGGGTTATGAAAGCCATCTGCTGGTTTTTCTTCGTTATAAGATTCCTTCTGGCTGTTATGAGGCCTGCCATCCTGACGCTCTGCCCGTCCTTTATATCGCCTGCCTCCAGTTTTGCGAAGGGGTCGGTCTCTTCTCCCTCCTCTTCATAGAGCGTCGCGAGTTTTTGTGTATCCATATCGGTGATATTGGATATTGCTATCTTGTAGTCCGACAGGGGGTGATCCGTAAGGTAGATGCCAAGCATCTCCTTTTCCATGGACATCAGGTTCTTTTTATCGAACTCCGTCACGTTGGGAAGATGCCTTTCCAGCTTTATGGCCGGTCCTGCTATATCAAAGAGGCTTATCTGCCCGCTGAGGGTGCTTTTGGCGCTGCTTTGGGCAGAATCTATGAGGTCACCTATGCATGCCAGTTTCTGGGCTTTATTGCCCGGGAAGCAGTCCATGCCGCCGGCCTTTATGAGGCATTCAAGTCCCGTCCTGTTTATCTTCTTGACGTCCAGTCCGTCCACGAACTCGAAGATGTCCTCCGGCATATGGACTTCTCTTGCCCTTATTATCTCCTCGACCAGGCCTTCACCTACATGCTTTACGCCCAGAAGCCCGTAGCGTATATTCCCGTTCTCCGTCGAGAAATGGCTCTTTGACTTTGTTACGTCCGGAGGCAGGACCTTTATACCCATATCTTCGGCATTTCTGATAAGGCCTGCAACCGCGTCCGGTCCTGCGGGATAAGTCATGAGCGATGCCATGAACTGGGCAGGATAATGGCACTTGAGCCACGCTGTCTGATAAGCGACTACGGCATAGGCAGCTGCGTGAGATTTGTTGAAAGCGTAGGCTGCAAAACT
>JAFZSM010000115.1 GCA_017619385.1 Bacillota bacterium | reverse complement strand
CTAAAGATTTCATCGAAAACGGCGTACGCTTCCTTGGAGGCTGCTGCGGGACTACACCTGAACATATACGAGTGCTGAAAAAAAGCATATGATACAGCCATGATCGAATACCCCATCATCAAAAATCTTTTGAATATATCAGACGAGGAGAAGCTTCTCGATTTTGCCGATATAGAGGAGGCCCTGCGCCTCGGGATAGCCGTTCCCAAGGAAGTGATACCAGGAAAAGGTATACTCATATACATCGGATCCGGCGACGTGTATATCTTGTCGGCCGTGGATGATGATACGGCGGACAAACTCCTTTCTCTTTTGCCTGAAGACGGTTTCTACGTTCTCTGCGTCCACGGTGAAAAGGCAATAAGCAAGGTAAAGTCCTCCATGAACGATCTCATGGGAGAAGAGACATACTACCAGTTCGTCTATCCGGGCAGCGCCGATGATATCTCGGCTCACATGGTGTGCAATGAAGGATACACTTTAAGCATTTGCCACCCTGGAGATGAATATTTCAAGGAAGTCATCGCAAATTACGACCTCGTCCCGGAAGAAGACCTTCGTATGGATTTCGAAGACCCCTCGTTCCTGGCCGGTTTCACAGATGGAGAAATGGCTTGCTTCATAGGACGGCACAGGGAAGGCGCCATGGGGCTTCTCAGGGTATTCCCACAGTACAGAAGAAGAGGATATGCGGAGAAGATATACTCGACCCTCATATACGAGCAGATAAAAAGAGGAGCGCTTCCCTACTGCCAGGTGGATGTGACCAACGACGCCAGCATTCATCTTCAAAACAAGCTGGGATTCCTGAAGGCAGCGCAGCCTGTAGGATGGTTCGTAAAGGAAGAGTGAACAGGCTGACGAACGAAATAATTCACAAAAGTGCCCTTAAAAAACGGGCACTTTTTATTGTCATAATATGCTAATTTACGGTAAAATGTGTTGTTATGCAAATTTGAGGTTTATACATATGGAGCTGACCCAATACAGATATGAACTGAAATTTCTTTTGAACCCCTATGACGCCGCTGTTCTTAAAAAACAGCTGGCTTTGGTGTGTAGTTTAGATCCCCATTCCCTGTCAGATGAACTCTCCTATGAAATACGAAGCCTGTATTTCGACGACGCGAAGAACTCCGCCTTCGATGACAAAGTCAACGGCGAAAGGACCAGAAAGAAATACAGGATCAGGATGTACAATACCGACACTGATTTCATCAGGCTGGAATGCAAGCACAAAGATGACATCTGGACCTACAAGCAGGAACAGACCATAAGCCTCGATCTGTGCAAAAAGCTCATCAAAAAGGATCATTCCGGCATCGAAGCGGACGGTCCCCTGCTCAGGCAGTTTCTGCTGGATGCAAGGCTCTTCGGACTTAAACCGGCGGTGATAGTGGAATACAAGAGACTGGCTTTCACCTACCCGGTGAGCGACGTAAGGATCACCTTCGATGAGGATATACGATCAGGCAGATATGAATACGATTTCTTTAAAAAGAACATCAGTTCCTTCAGCACAGACCTGGGCGACCAGGTGGAACTGGAAGTAAAATGTAACGAATTCATACCGGACCACATACTGGCGATACTGGGAAGCGTGGACAAGTGCAGACAGGCATTGAGCAAATATGCTTTGGCATATCAGATAAAATAAATTAGGAAAAGAGAGATTAAGGAAAAGAAATGAATAGCATCATCGACATCATCAAAAAGAGCGTGGTCGAACAGTTCGATACATCCCTTGACATCAAGGACGTAATGTTAAGCTTGCTGGTCGCCTTTTTGATCTCATTACTGATCGTCCTCGTATACAAAAAGTCCTTTACGGGCATCGTATACAACAGAAGCACCGTGCTTACCATCATGCTGCTCACCATGGCAACGAGTATGATAATACGCACGATCAACTCCAATCTGTCCCTGTCTTTGGGCATGGTAGGCGCCCTGAGCATCGTCAGATTCAGGACTGCCATAAAAGATCCGGTGGACACGGCATTCCTGTTCTGGGCCGTCACCGCAGGCATCATGTCCGGTACCGGTCTTTATCTCATTTCCATAGCAGGATCACTCGGCATCGCCGTGATCTATTACATAGCTTACCTTACGGGTGTAAAGACCAAGAAGCAGTACCTACTCATCATATCTTATGACAACAAACTTACGGTGAAAGTCAATGAGGCTCTTAGCAAGATCAAGAAAAAGCAGCTCAAGAGCAAATCCTTGAACGGGACAATGACTGAAGTCACATATCAGGTGGTTTACGGCGATTCTGTTGACAAGGTCATGGAAGAACTGAAGAACAGCGTAAAAGTCAAGAGCGTCAACCTGGTGTCATATACCAACGATTTCGGAATGTGATATGAAGAAGGAATACGAAACAAAAGATTATAGGTTTCTGATAATTATCGTATCTCTTCTGGTACTGACCCTGGCCTTTGGGATATTCCTGGAAAAGCTGGGCAAAGACCTGATCGATGACAGTTCTGCCCTTCCGGACACCGCAGATGAAATACAAGGGGCAGGAGTGATTTTCAGCGAAGTCCTGACCAACAACGGAGGAGTATACATCAGCGAGGACGGGCTTTGCTGCGATTTCGTTGAGATATACAACAGCGACTCCCGCACCGTAAGCCTTTTCGGTTACGGTCTTTCCGACCGCACAGACAGAGTCAAATGGGCGTTCCCCGACATGGAGATAGGACCGGGAGAATACATAGTAGTGAATCTCACAGGCAAAAGCATGGACGGACTCAATGCCAGCTTCAAGCTGTCCAGCACAGGCGGAGAAGAACTGATACTTGTCAACAACAAGGGCAAGATCGTCGATGCAGTCAAGCTTCAGGCCATAGGCAAAAACCAGAGCATCATCAGAAACGAAAGGACCTGGGAGATAACTTCATACCCGACTCCGGGTTTTGAAAACTCCGAGGCAGGTCTTTCTTCCTACAGAAACTCTCTTTTCGGCAGTGAAAACTCCGAAATAACCATAAACGAATTCCTCTGCAAGAATGAGGGGAATTACATAAATGAACACGACCGCTCCGACGGATACGTGGAATTCATAAACAGCTCCGATCATATCGTCGCTCTTTCTGACTACTATCTGAGCGACGACTTGTCCGCGCCTTTCAAATTCCGGCTTCCCAAGACCTATCTGGCTCCCGGCGAAGTATTTCTCCTCTACTGCGGAGACAATTCTTTCGCGCCCGAAGAATACACGGGTTTCGGTCTTCAGAACAAGAGCGGTTCCCTCTTCATCTCAAAAGAGGGAAAGATCATCGACAGGGTAGACTATGAGAACGTACCCAACGGATGCGCATACATCATGGGCGACAACGGCGAATACTATGTGAGCAACGCCCTGTCACCGGGATATCCTAACAGTTCCCAGGGCGTGGAGGATTTCCAGAAAGAGTACATCAAGACTTCCAAAGGGCTTATCATCAGCGAAGTCATGAGCTCCAACAACAGCGTACTTCCCCAGAACGGATATATGTTCTACGACTGGATAGAACTCTTCAACAACTCGGGAAGCCCGGTAAAGCTATCCGAGTACTCGCTGACCACCGATATCGCAAGCCCCGGGCTCTTTGCGCTTCCCGACGTGACCCTTGATCCCGGAGCTTACTACATCATCATGTGCAGCGGAGACACTGCTTTGAGCAACGATTCCTACGTACACTCCAACTTCAAGATCGGCACTGCCGAATCCATATATCTGACCAAGGGAAGCAGCGTAGTCGACAGCGTATTCATCTATGATATACCATTGGAATACAGCTATTCAAGGGACAAAGAATTCGGGTGGACCTACACTTCAAGGCCAACACCGGGCTCAGCCAACGGCAGCGGTTACAGGACCATCTCCCCTGTCCCTCAGATCGAGCTCCCTTCGGGAATATACAATGACGTATCATCTATAAGCGTGGCCATTTCTGGTCAGGGAAAGATCTATTACACCACCGACGGGTCGGATCCTACCACAAGTTCCAGGCTCTACACGGGTCCCATAAGCGTATGGTCAACAACGGTCATCAAAGCTGCTACGCTCATTGAAGGTTCCATGATCAGCGCCAATGCCTGCAGTTCCTTCATAGTGAACGATCCCCATAAAATGCCCGTAGCATCCCTTTCCTTAGACCCTTGGGAATACTACGTGCTTTACGAGAATTACTACACCGACGGCCTCATATACCAAGGGAATTTCGAGCTCTTCGAAAATGATGGATCTGTGAGCTGCCCCTGCGGCATCACCATCTCGGGCAAAAGCGGGAAAATATATACAAAGAAAAACTACGGCCTTAAATTCGAAGGCGAATACGGAGCAAAAAGCCTCGACTACAAAGTCTTCGACGACCTGGATTGCTCAAGTTTCGACAGCATCATCCTAAGAGGCGGAAGCAATGCGGAGATGTCCCTTCCCTGGAAGGACGAATTCGCATCGCGCCTTGCTCAGGACAGCCTTCTGACCAGGATGAGCAAGACCTGCGCTCTTTATATAAACGGAGACTACAAAGGCATATTCAACATCCGTGAAAAAATCACACCGGGTATGCTTGCAGCCCATCATAACGTCGACAAATCGGGATTCAACATAGAGAACTGGTCCGGAGGCGTGGAAGCGGGAGAAGACGTCTGGACGCAGGCTAAAAACTGGGGTCTCACCCACGACCTGTCTTCCGACGAAAACTATTACACATTCTGCAAGATGGTCGACGTGGAAGATCTGTGCGACCTTTGGATCTTTCAAATGTACATGAACAATCCGGACATCTACAACATCAGGGTATACTCTCACCCCGATATCGACGACGGACGCTGCAAATTCATATTCTTTGACCTTGACCTGGCTTTTTACGGGCCAAACGGCAATTACCTGAGTTCCATCCCATTCAACTATTCCGGATATGCGGAAGACCTTTCAGGACACAGTTATGATATGCGCATCAACCTGAAGCTTTTGCAAAACTCCAAGTTCCGGCAGCTCTTCCTGGAAAGGCTCAGCTATCACCTTCACAACTCACTGTCAACGGATAACACCCTTGCCCTTTTCGACTACTACACGGCACTGTACGCGCCGGAAATAGAAAGGGACCTCTATACCAACGGATACTCTACTGAATGGTATTACAGCAATATAGACGAATTCAGATGGATCATAGCAAACAGGACCTGGACTCTCATGAGTTATGCCCAAAGCTATTTCGGTCTCAGCTCCTCTGAAATGAGCGAAGTTTTCGGAGATCTTTGGTGAACAAAAAAAAGCATATACCTATCATAGGCATATGCTTTTTATATTGTATTCATAAATGATCATTCTATGGCATTTGCAGCGTCGTATCCTGTCTTAGTCGCATTGGAGATATCCGATGTTCTTTCTCCGGCGCAGTCTCCTATGTATGTATACGGGACCTTAAGTCCGTCAAGTTCAGGTCTCTCCTGTTTGGAACCTACTGCCATTACCACGAAGTCTGCCGGTATCTCCAAGGTCTCTTCACTGCCGTCTTCTATAGCCGTGCAGATGATCTTCCCTGCCTCGATCCTGCGCAATGTAGTATTGACATACATCTTGATACCGTACTTTTCGTAATTGTCCATCATATACGGACGGATGGTAGCGCTCTCAGTTTTTGCTACCTTGTCGAGCATTTCTATTACGGATACTCTCTGACCTATGGAACCAAGGTACTCCGCAGTTTCTGCGCCTACCTGTCCTCCTCCTATGACTGCCACGTCGCCGAATACCACGGCTTTGTGATCGAGAACATCCCAGGCATTCGTCACATGGGGAAGAT
>JAFZSM010000114.1 GCA_017619385.1 Bacillota bacterium | reverse complement strand
ATGCCTTTCCCTTGCATCCATGCTCTATCATCCCATCCGGGTCAGCGCATCCCGGACGGCCGAAGCAAAGGCTGTGCTGAAGACGAAAAAAGATATCATAGGGAATATGCCCAAAGACGAAGCTTTTGCAGACGACGAGTCAATCAGAGCATATTTTGATCAGAAGCGAAGGGATATAGAAGAAAAACTTGAAAGGACCCTGACGGATCCCAGCGGTGCTCTGCACGAAAGGAAAGCACTGAATGAACTTGAAGACGAAGTGTATGAATGGTACAAAAAGCCGTCAGAAGAAAGAGGAAGTGTCTCTGCTTTCGAAAGCATCCTATTACAAAGGGAAGAAGAAAGGATAAATGCTGACTCAAAGGAAATAGCGGCTTCGATCGAAAAGGCGTACAAGATCCTTAGCAGCTGTCCTCTGGGCCGCAGCAGCGTTTACTATTTCGTGAGCGACCTTGCATCTTCAAAAGAAATATCGGAACTCATCAAAGACTATCCCTTATCTTTCGAAAAGGAGAATTGAGTTCCCAGATGCACAAGCGATATATTTTTGGTATAATAACGAAAACGTCGCAAAGCAGGTAAACGATTATGAGCAGAGAAGTATTTTTATCCATAGGAGGAGCCAAACCTTCGTCAGAAGAATGGCTCAAGGAAGCCAAGGCATCCGAAGATGCAGCTATGATAGGCATGTACCTGATCCACAACGGTGTGGTAAGGGAGACCGCCAAAAAAGAAATATACGATCCCGGCAGCGAAGAACGCAAGGTTTGCGGCATGCATTTTTCCGCAGACACCGAAAAGACCGCTAAAGCCATAGAAGATGCCCTTGAGCTGAAGGGTGTCTATTATATAAGGGTATGGGTCGCGGACGGAGAGCTGAAAACCGGCGACGATATTATGCAGGTCCTTATAGGAGCTGACTGCAGACCCAACTGTATCGATGCCCTTACAAAACTTGTGGGCACCATTAAAAATGAGTGCGTAGTAGAAAAAGAGATATTGTAATGGATTTCACACACATTGACGAAAAAGGAATGCCGGTCATGGTGAACGTAGGCGATAAGCCTGAGACCCTAAGGACCGCAACTGCAGCAGGCAGAGTGTTCGTAAACGAAGAGACCTTCGAGCTCATCAGATCCGGAGGGACAAAAAAGGGAGACGTCCTTTCAGTTGCCAAGCTCGCAGGGATAATGGGGGCGAAAAAGACATCGGAACTCATACCCCTTTGCCATCCCATCTTTGTGGACGGAATAGACCTGGACCTCAGACTGAATGAAGAGGATCTCTGCGTGGAAATAGAGGCGACGGTATCCATCACGGCAAAGACAGGGGTGGAGATGGAGGCCATGACGGCAGTGTCCGTGGCGGCTCTGACAGTTTACGACATGTGCAAAGCTGTCCAAAGAGACGTGAGGATCTCGGATATACATCTTGTGAAAAAGACCGGCGGAGTGCACGGCGACTATATAGGAGAATAAAAATGTATAAAGCAGCAGTTATAACGGTATCTGATTCATGCAGCAAAGGAATGGCAGAGGATAAGAGCGGGCCGACCCTTGTTTCCATGCTCACAGAGGCGGGCTGGGACGTTGTGTTCACGTCAGTTGTGCCTGATGAGATCCCGGATATAGAAAAAATATTGATCCACTGCGCTGAGACTTTGAGAGTACAGCTATGCATCACCACCGGCGGTACAGGTTTTGCCAAAAGGGACGTTACTCCCGAAGCCACTAAGCTTGTCATAGAAAAAGAAACTCCGGGCATCCCCGAAGCCATGAGGGCTGAGTCCATGAGGATAACACCCAGAGGCTGCCTTTCCAGGGAAGCCGCAGGCATAAGGGGAGAAACTCTAATAGTCAACTGCCCCGGTTCAGTAAAGGCATGTAAAGAGACCTTAGGCGCGGTGCTTCCGGCTCTTGAACACGGAGTGCAGATGATGCTATCCGGCGGATCTGCAGACTGCGGAAGGTGAGCTTTTTAGATGAAGGATACATTCGGAAGAGAAATCACTTATATCAGGATATCCCTGACCGACAAATGCAATCTGAGATGCAGATATTGCATGCCGGAGGAAGGCGTTTGTCTTAAGGACCACAGCGAGATGATGTCCGAGGACGAATTCGTTCAGGCCGCTGAAGTTGCGGCGTCTCTTGGGGTACATAAAATACGCCTTACGGGAGGCGAACCGCTCGTCAAAAAGAACGTCATTGATATATGCAGCCGCATCTCTAAGATAGAAGGGATCAACGACATAGGGATCACCACCAACGGTCTGCTGCTGCCTGAAATGGGAAAAGATCTTGTGAAAGCCGGCGTCACCAGGACCAATATATCCCTCGATACGCTGAAAAAAGACAAGTTCGAGTATATATCCAGAAGACCGGCTCCCAGGGATCTTCTCTGCGGTGTCAAGGCTGCTCTTGATGCGGGATTCAAAAAAGTCAAGGTCAATGCCGTTCTGATCGGAGGAGTCAATGACGATGAGATAGAAGATCTGGCAGCCCTGACTTTAGAATACCCCATAGACGTCAGATTCATTGAACTCATGCCTATGTACGACTCGGGAGATTTCGGGCCTGAGGCATACCTTGATTCCGACATAGTTCTTAAGAAACTGAAGCTCGATCCCGTAGAAGACGATGGGACCGTTGCCAAAAGATACAGGCTCGAAGGGGCAAAAGGAGAGATAGGACTCATATCAGCGGTTTCAAAGAGTTTCTGCGCCACTTGCAACCGCATCAGGCTCACGGCCGACGGTTTTCTCAAGCCATGCCTTCACTCATCCCAGGAGATAAGTATAAAGGGCATGGATAAAGAAAAGGTCAGAGAGAAGATGATAGAATGCATTCTGGCTAAGCCCCCTTGTCACCCGGACCTGTCATTCGAGCACAGAAGCGGTTCCGAAAGAAACATGAACCGCATAGGCGGATAGATTTCATACATTTGTCCAGATAACTGCCACAAAAACGGCAGTTTTTTATTGTATTGTCCAAGATCCTATGATATATTTGACATAGCGTTATTAAATCAATTAAATAACAGGAGAAATAAATGAAACTGATAAAGACTGAAGATGCAGTAGGCCATGTGCTGTGTCACGATATGACCCAGATCATAAAAGACGAGTTCAAGGGAGCCCGTTTCCGCAAGGGTCACATAGTGACAGAGGAGGATATACCCGTACTTCTTTCCATGGGAAAAGAAAATCTTTACGTATACGAGGTGACGCCTGGCATGGTCCACGAAAACGACGCCGCCGAAAGGCTCCTCGCTCTCTGCGGCATCGAAAACATGAGCCGCAGTGATACTAAGGAGGGCAAGATAGAGCTCAAAGCAGCCATAGACGGGCTGTTCCTTGTCGATACACAAAGGCTCATGGCGGTCAACAGCCAGGACGAGGTGATGATAGCTACCCGCAAGGGCGGCACAGCCGTAAAGAAAGGCGACAAACTCGCCGGAATGAGGGTCATACCTCTCATCATAGAAGAGGAAAAACTGAGAAAGGCAGAAGAGGCTGCAGGCGGAGAACCGCTTCTTTACTTAAAACCGTATGTAAGAAAGACAGCCTGCATAATTGCGACAGGCAGCGAGGTGAAGAAAGGTCTCATCAAAGATACTTTTACTCCTGTGGTCATAGAAAAACTGGATAGAATGGGAGTCAAAACTCTGGAAACGGCATATTCGGGCGATGGTATCGAGAATGTAAGGGATATGATACTCGCCATGAAAGAAAAGCATCATCCGGACATGATACTGTGCACCGGCGGCATGAGCGTAGACCCTGACGATACCACTCCCGGCGGTATAAAAGCTGCAGGAGCAAATATCGTCACCTACGGAGCTCCCGTTCTTCCCGGAGCCATGTTCCTTTTGGGATATTTCGAAGACGGCATGCCCATCATGGGTCTGCCGGGCTGCGTAATGTATTCTAAAGCGACCGTATTCGATCTTATCCTTCCGAAAGTGGTCGCGGACGTAAAGGTCACAAAGGCCGATATATCGGCTTTGGGAGAGGGGGGCTTGTGTTTAGGATGCGGGGAATGCCGTTATCCAGTTTGCCCCTTCGGAAAATAGAATAAAGTGAAAGGACAACAAAAATGAAAAAACTATTATCTATTTTTTTAGTTCTGGCAATGGTGTTTTGCTTTGCCTCTTGCGGAAAAAAAGAAGAAGCACAGGAAGACGTCGAGATCACGGTCTTTGCAGCTGCGTCGCTTACTGAAGCATGCACCGAGATCGGCAAACTCTATGAGGCTGCTAATCCTCATGTAAAAGTTGTATTCAATTTCGATTCTTCAGGCAAGCTCCTCACCCAGATCCAGGAAGGCGCTCCCTGCGATGTATTCATTTCAGCTGCGCAGAAACAGATGAACACCCTTGATGAAGAAAAGGCGCTTTTGGAAGGTACCAGACTCGATCTTCTTGAAAACAAGTGTGCCCTTGCGGTAGCCGAAGGTAATCCTAAAGACGTCAAAGATTTTGCACAGCTTTGCGATCTTCTCAAAAACGGTGAGATCAGATTTGCCATGGGCAACAGTGATGTTCCTGTGGGACAGTACACACAGAAGATATTTGCATACTACGGAGTGGATGAGGCGGCTGTTGCATCCAAGATCACTTACGGAGACAACGTAAAAGCCGTCACTACGGCAGTAAAAGAATCTACTGTGGATTGCGGTATAGTATATGCTTCAGACGCATATTCGGCAGGGCTCACAGTCGTTGCCCTTGCATCCTTCGAAGAAACGGGCGGCAGAGTCATTTATCCTGCAGCCGTTCTCGGAGCAAGCGAGCATCAGAATGCAGCCAAGGCATTCCTTGAGTTCCTGAAGGGCCCTGAAGCATCTGCAGAATTCGAAAAGGTCCTCTTTACACCTCTTGCAAAGTAACAGATACTATAGAAAGTTGAAGCCGGGGAGCCTTTATGTCTCTCCGGCTTCAGCCTTATTTTGAGGTAGAGTATGGATTGGTATCCGCTTCTTAATTCACTGCGAATAGCGGCCATAAGCGCAGTCATAGTTTTTTTTCTGGGCATAGCTGCCGCTTATTATATCGCAAAACTTCCGCGTCTTATAAAAGGCATCCTTGACGTTATATTGACCCTTCCCCTTGTGCTTCCTCCCACAGTGGTAGGATATCTTCTTTTACGCGTTCTGGGACCTAAGAGGATAATAGGGAAATGGGTGCTTGAAACTTTTGGTATCAGGATAGTCATGACATGGTGGTCGGCCATATTCGCAACTGTCGTCGTGGTCTTTCCTCTCATGTACAGAACGGTCAGGGGAGCCTTTGAATCTTTTGATGAGACCTTGAGCTATGCAGGAAAGACTCTTGGTCTTTCCAATACATATATATTCTGGCATATACGTATGCCTTACTGCAGGCAAGGCGTGCTTGCAGGGGCTGTCCTCGCCTTTGCAAGGGCTCTCGGTGAATACGGAGCCACGTCGATGATAGCCGGATATACACCGGGAAAAACAGCTACTGTGTCCACTACTGTATATCAGCTATGGCAGACGGGAAACGATGCCCTTGCCCTTAAATGGGTCATAGTTAACGTTTCGATCTCCGCTGTAGTTCTTCTTGTTGTGAATATGCTTGAAAAGAGGAACGGTTCGGCTGCTGAAAGGAGATCGTCATGAGCCTTGTAGTTGATATAGAAAAAAAGCTCGGCAGTTTCACTCTTTCGGCACAGTTCGAGACCGGAAGTGAGACCATGGCACTCCTTGGAGCTTCAGGATGCGGAAAAAGTGTCACTTTGAAGTGTATCGCCGGGATAATGACCCCCGACAGAGGCAGGATAGAACTTGACGGCAGAGTGCTTTTCGACAGTGAAAAGCACATCGATCTCAGTCCCCAGCAAAGACGGGTGGGGTATCTCTTCCAGCAATATGCACTTTTCCCGAATATGACTGTTTTACAGAACATAATGTGCGGAGTCCGTTCCGGCACGAAGGAAGATAAGAAGAAAAAGGCTCTTGAGAACATACGCATATTCCAGCTCGAGGGTCTTGAGGACAAGCACCCCATGCAGCTTTCCGGAGGCCAGCAGCAGAGGGTGGCTCTTGCCAGGATAATGGCTTCGGAGCCCAGCGTCATACTCCTCGACGAACCGTTTTCTGCTCTTGACAGTTTTCTGAAATGGAACCTCGAACTTGAGATGTCGGATCTTCTTGTAAGCTTCAAAGGGCCTATAATATGGGTCAGCCATGACCTGGGGGAATGCTACCGGAATTGTGACAGAGTGTGTGTCATGGAAGACGGAGTGACAGGAGACGTGACCGATATGGATACTCTTCTTTCCCATCCTCAGACTAAGGCTGCGGCAAGGCTCATCGGATGCCGTAATTTCCTTGCTGCAGAAAAGAAAGAAAACGGCATAGAATTGAAGGGCTGGGATATATCCCTCCCCATAGAGACAGACAAAGACGGATCGTTGGCAGTGGCAGTCCTTGACAGCGCCATACTCTTCGAAGAAGAGGGAATATCTGCAGTTGTAAAAAGAGTCATAGAAGATATGGACTATGCGGTGATGCTTCTTTGCCCTGAAGGAAAAGAGGGCCCCTTCATACGGGCAGTCCTCCCTAAAGATGAGGTCCCTAAGCAGGGAAGCACGGTACATATACGGCTCATAGCTGAAAAGTGTATTTGCCTTTGATTTGTTTGGAATATCATGCAGTCCGCTTTTGCGGGCTGCTTTTTTGTATATATCTACAAAAACGAAGCGTAAATTTGGATAACAGGAAATGTAAATAATGTGGTATCATACCTCATGTATACAGGATGGAAGAATAGATGAAATTAAAACAGTTTTTGACAGCAAGAGATGTTACGGTGGGCAAGCCCTGGAAGAGGCTTCTAGAGCTTTCAGTCCCGCTCCTCATCGGAAACATAGCTCAGAGCCTTTACAATACGGTAGATACGATAGTCGTAGGCAAGTATGTAGGCGATGACGCTCTTTCCGCTGTGGGGGCGGTGAGTCCATTCACGACTTTCGTATTCATTTTCTTTATAGGCATAGGTATAGGTGCCGGGATACTTGTGTCTCAAAGGTTCGGAGCTAAGGATAGAGAGGGACTGTCACTTGTCATAGGAAATGCCATGGTCATAACTGTGATCGTCAGCATCATAACTACAGCTTTGGGATTGGTCCTGGCTCTTTGTCCCGTCTTCGGAGGCAGGGATCTGCTTCAGGTCCTAAACACTCCCGAAGGAGTCATATACCAGTGGAGCAGAGAGTATCTTACCATCATTTTCGCCGGAGTAACGGCTACCATATTCTACAATATCTTCGCAGGCTGCATGAGAGCGTTGGGCGACAGTGTTTCTGCTCTTGTGTTCCTTCTTGTTGCATGCGGAATCAATATAGTACTTGATATATATTTTGTGGCAAAACTTGACCTGGGCGTCAAGGGAGTAGCTCTTGCGACCATAATAGCTCAGGCGATCTCTGCAGTGGCCTGCGGCATCAAGCTGTTCAGAATGAAGGATTATTTCGAGGTCACAAGCAAGGAACTCAAATTAAGAAGAGACATAGTCTCCAAGATACTGTCCCTCGGAATACCGTCGGGGATATCCCAGGGCGTGTTTTCCATGTCCCAATTCCTGGTGCAGTCCCTTGTAAACAGTATGGGACCCATAGTTATGGCTTGTAACGTTGTAGTGCTCAGGATAGATGCCTTTGCGATCATGCCTTACTTTTCTTTGGGCAATGCCATGACCACCTATATCGGGCAGAATTACGGAGCGGGAAAACTGGGAAGGATAGAAAAAGGGGCCAAACAAGGCATAATCATGACGGTCATCTTTTCACTGATCCTCATGGTTCTCATGCTCATATTCGCACCTTCTCTTGCAGGTATATTCACAACTACGGATGCGCTCAAAAAACTGGCTGTATCCAATCTTAAGATACTTGCCGTAGGCTATGTGCTCATGGGCTACGGGCAGACCATGCAAGGGTATCTTAGAGGTACAGGCTCCACTACGGCAACTATGGTCATAAGCATTTTTACCCAGGTCCTCGCAAGGATACCCATGGCATATTGGTTCGCCAAGCTTACGGCGACAGCGGAGTTCCCCAAAGGTCAGGCTGTGGCATTGTTCGGATCTTTAGTCTGCAGCTGGGTGGTGATGTCAGCTATTACTACGGTGTTCTGCCTTAAGAAGAAAAAAGAGCTGAGGACAAATGCGGAAATGCATTGGCAGATCGAATACAGCGAGTGAAAACTTAACAAATATTTCACAAAACGAAATTCTATAGGATATACCATTTTTAATTCAAAAATGGTATATTTATATTGCGAAAATGTTTTCAATATTTTTCAGATATTCAGGAGAATAAAACAATGCCAAGAGAAAGAGAGAAAAATATCACAGGACAGGGCAAAGAAGTTTACAAAAGAGGTGAAGACCTCGGTACCGGTCCTGTAGGCAAACAGGAAGGATATCAGGGACGTCCGACCGAAGCCCAAAAAGAGGAGACACAGCAAAGACCGACACATGCAAGTGTCAGCGGACTTGAGACCAAAGAGAAAGGCGAAACCTTTCGAAGAGCATCTTCATCTGGGGGTTTTCAAAGTAATCAGACCGAAACAAGGGCTGTCCCCACGAAGAGCGGAGGACTCTTCAGCGGAAGACTGATAAAATTCCTTCTCATTGCGCTTGTAGTTTATATGCTCATCAGATTCCTGTTCCCCGGCGGGTCAGTGCAGCCGTCGAACCAGGGGAATACGGATCCCACTCCGTCTCAGAGCGGGCAGACTGTGGAGATACCCTTCAACTACAGCACAGTGACCAATACCATAAGTTCCAGCACAATCTCCGGCGGATGGTCCCAGAACAGCAACTCAGGCAAACTGGATACAAGTGTAGACAGCAGCGCCAGAGCCAAGTACACGAAGCTCAAAGGCAACGGAAACGACACCGTCACACTTATGATCTACATGTGCGGAGCAGATCTTGAGTCAAGATCAGGACTCGGTACATCGGATATCGTGGAAATGACAAAAGCCGAGATATCTGACAAGGTAAATGTCATCATCTACTGCGGCGGTACCACAAGATGGCAAAACGATGTGCTCTCTGCCAAGACCAACCAGATAATACAGGTTCTGGACGGCGGACAGGTGGCATACCTTTCAAAGGATGAGGGCAACGTCTGCATGACGAAACCTGCTACGCTTACCGGCTTTATCAAGGACTGTGTGGAGAACTTCCCGGCAGACAGATATCAGCTCATACTCTGGGATCACGGTTCCGGGTCCCTTGCCGGTTACGGATATGACGAGAAGTTCACGTCCAGCGGCACCATGGGCCTTGCAGGAATCAACCAGGCGCTGAAAGATGCAGGGGTCAAATTCGACTTCATAGGATTCGACGCATGCCTCATGGCTACAGCCGAAACGGGGCTCATGCTCTCCCAGTATGCAGACTATATGATCGCATCTGAGGAAGTGGAAGCAGGATACGGATGGTATTACACAGACTGGCTCACGAGCCTTTCAAGAAATACGTCGATCCCCACAGTGCAGCTCGGAAAAGATATCGTCGATGACTTCATCGACTCCTGCGCGAAGCAGGTACCGGGACAGAAAGCAACGCTTTCCGTTGTGGACCTTGCAGAGCTTTCGGCAACTATGCCCAAAGAACTCAAGTCCTTCGCTACCAGTACCTATAACAAGATCAAGGAAGACTACAACACAGTCGCAACAGCCAGATCCAGCACGAGGGAATTTTCTACTCAAAGCATAGATCAGGTAGACCTCGTCAACCTTGCTCTCAATATGAAGTCAACCGAAGGATCGGATCTTGCAAAAGCCATCCTCGGAGCAGTCAAGTACAACAGAGTATCAAGCAACATGACCAACGCTTACGGACTTTCGATATACTTCCCTTACAAGAAGGCATCGAGCGTCAAGACAGCTGTAAGCACCTATGAGGCCATAGGCATGGAAGATGAGTATTCAAGATGTATCCAGGCCTTTGCAGGCGTCACGGGCACCGGACAGACGGTACAGCAGAACCTGTATCCGGAAAGCACCGGCGGCGGATATTCGCTCCTTGAGGCACTGTTCTCAGACTACGGCGGGAGTTCTTCACAGGGATCGTATCCCGGCGGATCTTCTTCCCAGCAGGGCGGATATTCCATGGATTCTCAGGAGATGCAGCAGCTCATCGGAACTCTCCTCGAGTCGCTGCTTTCCGACAGATCGGTCGTGACCGCAGAGGAAGCAACTGACATCGTAAGGAGCAACATCTTCGATGCAAGTAAGCTCGTATGGACACAAGGTGCAAACGGCCCTTCCATCAAGCTCACGGGCAATCAGTGGAGCCTTGTCAGAGATCTCTGCCTCAACGTATGGTATGACGTGGGAGACGGATATGTGGACTTGGGACTCGATAACGTATTCCATATCACAGAGGACGGAGAACTCCTCGGAGATTATGACGGAACATGGATCGCCATCAACCAGCAGCCGGTTGCATACTACTACCTCGACAGCTACGATGACGGCACCAACTACGCCATCTACGGAAGGATCCCGGCACTTCTCAACGGAGACAGAGTCAACATCCTCGTTGTATACAACAATGCCAATCCGCACGGACTCATCGCAGGGGCAAACTTCGACTATTCAGAAACAGGAGTCGAAGCCATCGCCAAGAACCTGGTAGAGATCAAGGACGGAGATGTGATCGACTTCATCTGCGACTGCTATGATTACAGCGGTAACTACAGCGCAAGCTACAAGATGGGAGATCAGCTTGTAGTAAACGGAGCACTGGAGCTCAGCGACGTATATCTCGCAAGACCGGATGCCGCGCAGGCAGCATACATCTTCACCGATGTATTCGGTCAGGAGTTCTGGACACCGATAGTTCCTCATTGATAGGTTTTCTTAAATCTGAATATATTATGATGAAAAAGGCACGGCTCAAGGGCCGTGCCTTTTTAAGACGATACAGGTGGTATTTATGATCAAAAAAAGTAAAAAAGTGATAGGAATAGCAGGTTTTATCCTGAATCTGTTCAATCTGCTCACATTCTTTTCCATGAGACCATGCTGGAGCGGCATAAGCAAGACCTTCGGCTATTCTAACGGAGGAGAGAAGTGGATTCTCGACTTTCCCGTATATCTTATTATCCTTTTCTTCGTTATCTTCATCAGCAATCTTTTGTTTTTGTTGTTTTCAAAACAATGGAAACGCTGGCCCGTAGTGTATCTGGTATTCGGAGTACTTTTTTTCGCAGCTATGATAGTCATAGTAGTCTTGGGGGCAAAGGATTATATGCGCTTCGTTCTGGCCAACTTAGTAAAGGCTGCAGCAGCCGCAGCAGCCGTAGGTCTGATCGCATGGTTCCTCTATGCATATCCCAAGGGCAAACTGCCGCACAGCAGACTGTTTAAGTGTTTGGCGCTTTTTGCCGCCGTCACTGCAGCATGCTTATGCCTGACGGGGATTCCTATCGGAGGTATAGATCAGGAACCCGTGGTATATGCCGTTGAAGATGAGTATCAGATAGTCTTCACAAGCAGGACGGATTCTCTCGGATGGGTCATGATCAACGGAAAAGAGTATTACGACCTTTATTCCGGCAGCCAAAGAGACGGCAGGATACACAAGATATCAGTACCTATGGAAGTCCTCGACAGCGCCAAGAAATATGAAGTGTATTCCCAAAGCGTAGTTTACAGAGGACCTTTCGGCGGCATCCTGGGAAGGACAGCTACAAAAACATACAAATTCAAACCGGCTGATTTTTCCGACGGCCTTACATATATGAGCTTTTCCGACATACACATGAACAAGAAAGCAGCTCTGGCCACTGAAAGCAAAGCAGGAGATTACGACTTCCTAGTTCTCGTCGGAGATATGATCTCGGACGTCGAAACTTTTGCCGACGCAAATTACGCAAATGAACTGGCTTTTGCTATGACGGGCGGTGAGATCCCGGTCATCTATGCAAGGGGCAACCACGAAGTCAAAGGCGCCTATTCAGATGATCTTTACCGCTTCGTCGGCAGCAAAAACGAAAACTTCTACTATAGCGTGAAGATGGGTGAACTGTACGCAGTGGTACTGGATATAGGGGAAGACCATGAAGACGATTGGTGGGAGTATTACGGTACGGCAGACTTTGACGAGTACAGGGAAGACCAACTTAAGTTCCTTGACAAGGAGATAAGCAAAGGGGATTTCAGAAAAGCCAAATACCGTCTTGCAGTGTGCCATATACCTCCCGTGTACGTGAACTACAGGCACAACCACGAATATATCAAGGAACAGATGACCGAAAGACTGAACAGGATGAGCATAGACATGTGCCTCTGCGGTCATCAGCACGAGCTCCTCATTTTCGAGCCCGGGCTTGTGACACCCGGAGAATCCCTCGTTTACAATCCTCTCTACAAGAGCGGCACCTACAGCGGTTATCTGACTGATTTCAAGTTCCCGAGCCTGATGGTCAGCAAATTCGGATATGTTCAGCCGGAGTCTGAAGAAACAAGAAAGAGCCAGGTAGGGCTCTTTGTAAAAGCAAACCTTGATTCCAGGACACAGGAGTGCTGGTATCTCAATTCGAACGGTGAAAAGATAAGCGTGGTCAATCCTTTTGCGGACAAGGACTATGGTGACGTTATAGAGATCACGTCGAATAAGAAGATGAAATAGATCTATGCAGAATTTAAGAAGGGAGCGCAGCTGCGCTCCCTTTTGATATGCTCTAGTGGCTTCTCTTTTTCCACTTGTTCGAGAAGAAGAATATGAGTCCGATAAATAAGGGGATATTTCCCGCTATGCCGTCTCCCAGCCAGAAGCCCTGTGCGGAAAGACCGACTACGAATCCGAGGTAGTAGGCAAAAGCTATCCTTGCGATGATGCCGTCGATGATGGCAACGAGAAGGTTCAGCCTGCTGTTTCCGGAGCCGTTGATGAGGGCGAAAGCATAGCATCTTCCGGCGCAGCCTGCAAAGGTCACGATGAAGGGGAGTATAAGTATATGTGAAGTGGTGATTACTTCAACATCTTCCGTGAAGAGTTCGAACATTGCCGTGGGGAATGTAAGAACGAATGCGGAAAATACTACCGCTATGATGACGGAGAATAAAAGTACGAGATTGAGGGTCTTCGTTACTCTGTCATATTTCTGAGCGCCTATGTTCTGACCGACTATGGTGCCTCCTGCAGTAGTCAGTGAACTGCTCAGGATGTTGATCATCATGTTGACCTTGTTATAAATACCTGCAAGGGCTGTATAGACCACGCCGCAGGCATTGATCCATGAGGCCAGGAGTATCTTGGAAATATTGATGGAAGCCATCTGTATGGACATGGGGATCCCAAGCTTTATCAAGGAGCGGAATGCCGTGCGTTCCGGTCTGAAACTCTTGAATTTGAAATCGAATCCGAACTGCTCTTTATGTCTGTACAGATAGATGATCGCGGTGATGAAGGATATTCCCTGTCCTATGACCGTTGCAAGAGCCGCTCCGAAAGCCCCCATCCTCAGGTATTTTACGAACCAAATGTCAAGTATCATATTGAGTATGGATGCGATGGCAATGAATATACAAGGCTGTTTGGAATTGCCCATACCTCTTAGTATTGCGCAGGTCACGTTGTATCCGGCTGTAAAGAGTATGCCTCCCACAGAGCAGGTAAGGAAATATCTTTTGGCTTCTTCATAGGCGACTTCCGGTGTGTTCAAGAGACCCAAAAGCCAGTCGTCTGCAAAGTAGCAAAAGACTGCAACACCTATGGCAAGGCAGAAGGTGATGGTGTACATGGTACCTATGAGTTTGCTTATCCTGTCCTGTTCACCGGCTCCTGTAGACTGGGCGATGAGTACTTGTCCTGCGTTTGTGAATCCTATCATAAGGGATACGCAGAGGAAAAGAATGTCGGCTCCCACCGATACGGCTGCCAGTCCCACCTGACCTTCCACTCTTCCCATGACGAGCATGTCAACTATGTTGTAGAGTGCCTGCAGGGAGTTTGCGATGAGCAGTGGCCATGCATAAATAAAGATGTTTTTGATGATGCTGCCCTGTGTCAGATCCTGCAGCATCGTATTTTTATTGTTTTCCATTATTTCTTCTTTTCTTCCTCCGGCATCGGGACAGTTTCAGTCCTGATATCTGCCGGATCTCCTTCCTTTACTTCTATGGTGCCCTCTATGGCTCTGAACACAGGACCGTAAGGGTTGTCCGCTTCTTCTATCATCAGCAGCTGCGCTGTGAATTTGTTTCCTCTTTTGTCTATGAGCTTGCTCTTCTTTGCAGGTTTACCCGCAAGGAATTTTTTTGCGTCGGTCTTGGTGAAGCTGACGTCCGCCAGCATCTTTTGTTTCTGATTTTTCCAGATGATGAATTTGCACCCCTCTTTAAATCCCGTGCATCCGTAGCCGTTTTTAGATTCTATCACGTCTCTTCCGCAGCGTGGGCACTTGCCAAGGACCTGGGGAGGCTCGCTGATCAGCTCTTCCAGCCCGAATCCTGCGCCGAATTTTGAGCTTCCGTCATCCGCCACGTAGACCTTTCCTGTATAGCTCTTCTTTGTCTTTTCCGAGTAGAGCTTTTTTATGAGCACCGTGTTTACGGTGCGCTTTCTTCCGCTTTTTTCATCCGGCCGGTCTTTTTTGAATTCGTCTTCCCATTCTCCCGAAAGCCAGCTGTGGACCATGTCCGCAGTAACGGTGACTTTGCTCATCATGCCGGCTTTGGCTTCTTTCCAGACTACGAATTTGCAGCCTTTCTTGTAGCCGCTGCAGCCGAAACCTCTTTCTCCTTCGATTATATCCTCACCGCATCTTGGACATTTGCCAAGGGGCAGGGGGCCTCTTCTCATGGATTCGGGGACCTGGTATGCGTCGACTTTCGGATAGTCATTTTTGATGACTTTTCTTATCATTTCCAGGACCGAATCGGTAAGCTCAGTCCAGGGAACTTCACCGTCCTGTATCTCCTCCTGAACAGCCCACCAATATCCCGTCATGTCCGGTTTTTTGAGCTCCTCCGGCAGTATTCTGTAGAGTTCTCTTCCCAGCTGGGTAGACATGATGGTCTTTCCCTTGCTGACTATATAGCCTCTTTGCTCCAGGGTATCTATTATGCCGGATCTCGTAGCCGACGTTCCTATGCTGCCGTTCTCGCCTTTTTTGTCCTTGTCTTTAGCAAGGAGCAGTGCCTTTGCCTCAGGATCCGTGACGTACTTGGCTATCCTGGTCATATCCTCATTTAGAGATGCTTTTGTATATCTTGAAGGCGCTTTGGTCTCCTTGGCTTCAAAGTATGAATCTGTGCATTTCCCTTTGTATGTCCCTGCATCGATTTCGCTAAGCTCGTTTTCAGTTTCCTCTTCTTCGTCGTCCTTTTCTTTTTCCGGCTTTATGAGCTGCAAATATCCGGGAAAAGTGACTTTGGTTGAATTTGCTTTGAGGGTCCCATCGGCCGCAGCCGTTTCCAGGCTTGTTCTTTCCTTTTGCGCCGGAGGCAGGAACTGGGCCATGAAATACTTGACTATGGCCAGATACACGTTCCTTTCCTCTTCGCTTAGGGACGATATATCGAATTTCCTGTTCTGTGGGATGATGGCCGTATGAGCCGTTATATTTTTGTCGTCAAAGGCCTTGCTGTGGAGCTTTGTATCTATGGGCATCTTTGAAAAGACGGCTGCTGCAGGGTCTCCTTTGAGGTTGTCCATTACCTGCCTGATGGTAGCAGGCGACTCCTTGTACTGCTCTTCTGAAAGGTACTGGCAGTCCGAGCGGTTGTATGTGATGGCATTGTGCCTATCCCTTAAACTCTGTGTTATCTCCAGAGTCTTTGACGGGTCGTAGCCAAACTTGCTTGAGCAGTAGGTCTGGAGCTTTACCAAATTGAAAGGAAGGGGAGGCTGCTCCGTTAACTGCTTTTTTTCGACCTTTATTTCGTCGAAAGTCCGGCCCTTGAGATCTTCGATCAACTCTTTGACATAGTCCTCATCGGTGAGCCTTCCGTCTTCAAGGCGGGGATCGTCCTTCGGCGCTTCATAAACGGTCGTGATGCTTCTTCCGTCTACTTCAAGATCTGCTTTCACAGTGAAATAGCTTTGTTTCTTGTGGTTCTCTATGGCCATGTCCCTGGTGACGACCAAACCAAGGGTCGGAGTCTGGACTCTTCCCACGGTGAGCATCTTGATGTGGGGATTAATGAGCGTAAAGTACCTGCTGAAGTTGTATCCCACCATCATGTCGGCAACGCTTCTTGCGTGGGCGGACCATCCGGAGTTTTCGAAGTCCTTGTTGTCCTTCATATTGGCAAGGGCTTTTTTTAGAGCTGCTTTTGTGGTGTCTCCCGTGGAGAGCCTGTATACGGGGCCTTTGAAATCGAACCAGTGTATGATCTCATCTATGAGATACTGTCCCTCATCGTCAGGGTCTCCCGCATTTATGACGCATTCCGCCTCCTTCATGAGGGCTCCTATCTGGCTTAGCCTTTCTTCTTTTCCCTCGCCGGGTTTCTTTTCCCAGTTGTCGAAATATATGGGCAGTGTATCAAGGGACCACTTTTTGAATTTCATATCATAGTCTTCTGGGTCTTTGAGCGTAAGCAAATGACCGAAAGCCGAGATGATAGTATATTCTCCCTTTTCCGTATATGCTTCCCTTTTAACTGCGCTGCCGTCTATGGCATCCGCTATAGCACGGGCAAGCATGGGTTTTTCAGCGATTATGAGCTTCAATCTTTTCTCCTGAAGACGATGGATAATATCTCGTTATTGTACCATAATATGTTTGTCATTGGTAGGAAAACATTAAGCCGCCATTGGCCTCTGTCTTCGGGTAGCATTTTTGTTATATTTATACTAAAAAAAATGCTGAAGTACTTGATATCACTTTTTGATAGGTGTAACATTAGGGAAACTATGAAAGGACAGAATATGTTTAAGAATTTTTCATCATCTTCATGCTCATCATCCCGCTCCTCTATGGTGCGTGTTTTGCTGTAGCCTCTAAGAAGATGATCTGAAAAAATAGTATCAGGTTATTACCGGAAGGCTGCAGCCTTCCGGTTTTTGTTTTTTCAGGAGTAAATATTATGGAAGATCGAGTTTACAATTTTTCGGCAGGGCCAAGCCAGATGCCCCTCGAGGTTCTGAAAAAGGCTCAGGAAGAGATGCTCTGCTATCCGGGAGCCGGATGCTCAGTCATGGAGATGAGCCACAGGTCAGATGCCTTCGATTCCATCATAGACGGAGCTGAAGAGTGCCTCCGGGACATCATGAAGATACCCGATGATTATGCGGTGCTCTTCATGCAGGGCGGAGCCACCACCCAGTTTTCAATGGTAGCCATGAACCTGGCAAAGCAGGGAGACACCATGTGCTACATCCAGACGGGTCAGTTCTCCACCAAAGCAAAAGAGGAGGGTGACCGCTGGGGAAATGCGGTATATGTGGCGAGTTCAAAAGACGGAAACTATTCATATATCCCGGAAGTCACAAAACTTCCCGAAGACGCTAAATTCCTTCATATGACGGGCAACAATACCATATACGGCACCACCTTTTACAAGGTCCCGGAGCACGGCGACATACCTCTTGCAGCAGACTGGTCCTCAGCTATCCTCGGAAGATGGATAGACGTGAAAGACTACGACCTCATATATGCCGGGGCTCAGAAGAATATGGGGCCTGCAGGACTGGCGGTGGTGATAATGAAGAAAAAGCTCCTTGAGCTTACGGTCGATCCCGTCGTACCCATAATGCTCAGATACAAAGTCGCAGCGGACAACAGGTCCATGTACAACACCCCGCCGACCTTTTCCATATACATGGCAAAACTCATGTTCGAATGGGTAAAGGGTCATGGAGGCGTGGAAGCCATGGAGGAGATGAACAAGGAAAAGGCCGCTCTTCTTTATGACTTCATAGACGGATCTAAGCTTTACAAAAACCCCGTGAAGCCCTGTGACAGATCGATCATGAACGTGACCTTCACTCTTCCAACGGAAGAAGACACAAAAGCATTCATAAAGCTCTGCGAAGAAAGAGGGATCATAAATATAAAGGGACACAGGTCCGTGGGAGGATGCAGGGCAAGCATCTACAACGGAATGCCCGAAGAAGGTGTCAGACACCTTGTAGAAACCATGAAAGAATTTGAACTTACAAGATAGGAGACAAAACAATGTATAACATCAGACTTTACGATAACCTGGCAGCTGCAGGAAGACGGATATTCAATGACACCAAGTACGAACTGAAAGATACGGGCGACAGACCTGACGCCATAATGGTCCATTCCACACCTCTGCATAACATCGATCTGAATCCGGAGCTTAAATCCATAGTAAGGATAGGTGCGGGAGTCAATACCATACCCGTAGACAAGTGCACGGAGCACGGCATCTGTGTATTCAATTGCCCGGGAGGCAATGCCAACGCAGTAAAGGAACTCACCCTTGCGGCCATAGTCATGACCATGAGAAACGGCATCAAGGCCATGAACTGGGTAAAGAGCCTGCCCGGAGACGAAAGCGACGCAGGCAAGACCGTAGAGAAGGGGAAAGACGTATTCAAAGGTCCCGAGATCATGGGCAAGACCATGGGCATCATAGGAGTAGGAGCCATAGGTTCGAGAATGGCCAGAGCTTGCGACGACCTTGGAATGAAGGTCTACGGTTACGATCCTTATCTCTCTCACAATAGAGTGCAGGAACTGAGGCAGTACGTGGAGTTCGTAGACGATGTGGATGAGCTCCTCGAAAAAAGCGATATCGTGACCGTTCACATCCCTTTGGATGAAAAGAACGAGGACTTTATCGACGATAAAAAGATCGCAAAGATGAGGGACGGCGTATATCTCGTAAACTACGCAAGAGGCCCCATAGTCAACGATGATGCCATAATTGCAGCTTTAGACAGCGGCAAGGTAAAAGCGTACATCACCGACTTCCCCACAGTAAGGCAGATGAAGAACGAAAATGTGTTCTTTACTCCGCACCTTGGAGCCGGCACGCCGGAGGCCGATGAAAACTGTGCGGTAATGGCTGCAAAGCAGACCATAGACTATATAGAAAACGGCAATATAACCAACTCAGTCAACTTCCCCGACGTAAGCTTTGCAAGAGCAGACGGCGCAAGGGTGACGGTCATCCACGAGAACAAGGTCGGTATGCTTGGCCTCATGACTGAAAAAATAGAAGCAGACGGACTGAACATAGAAAACCTCGTCAACAAAGCCAGGGGAAAGGTCGCATATACGATTTTCGATTTCAACACAGGAGTACCGGAAGATCTTGCGGATAAGCTGGCGGCCATTGACGGAGTCATCAGAGTCAGGGTCATCGAGTGATGAACGATAAAGTAAAAGACAAATTGAATGAGGCAGGTCTTGCGGTCCCTGAGATACTGTTCCCTGATACAGATCTTAGGAAATGGTCATGCATAGCCTGCGACCAGTACACCGGTCGGCCGGACTATTGGGAAGAAGTAGAATCGCTGGTAGGCGATGCTCCTTCGTCCCTTGCTTTGATGATGCCCGAAGCCTGGCTGGGGGATGAAAAGAGAAAGTCCCACGAGGATGAGATCCCAAAGAAAATGGTTTCATATCTTTCTGACGACATTTTGAAGAAACTGCCTGAAGGCTTCATGTACATAAAAAGGCAGACGAGCACGGGAGAAAGGAAAGGACTTCTTGCACTGATCGATCTTGACCGCTACGAATATGCACCCGGAAACAAGGCTCTTTGCAGAGCCACCGAAGGTACCGTGGAAGAAAGACTACCCGTTCGCATAGAGATAAGAAAAAAGGCTCTCTTCGAGATGCCCCATGTCATGGTCCTGTATTCTGATAAGGATCATATCTTGTGCAGCTGCCTTGACAAAGAGACAAAGGAGCAAAAACCTCTATACGATTTCGATCTCATGATGAACAGCGGTAATATCAAGGGCTGGCATATCACGGGTGAAGATGCTCTTGAAAAGGTGGCAGACCTCATGCTGAGGCTGAAAGAAACAGCAGAAGACGGCATGCTTTATGCCGTAGGCGACGGCAACCATTCTCTCGCTGCAGCAAAAAGATGCGGGGACAGGTATGCCCTTGTTGAGCTGGTGAACGTATACGATCCGGCCCTTGTATTTGAGCCCATACACAGGCTTAAAAAAGATGGGGAAGTGGTCGACTATATCCACGGCAGGGAAGAGTGCTTAAGGTTCGGAAGCCGTCCCGGATACGAGGCTGTCATAATGCCCGATTATCCCAAAGACAGGCTTTTTAAAGACGTCATAGAAAAAGGGGTGCTTCCCAAAAAGACCTTTTCCATGGGCCAGGCTGACGACAAGCGCTTCTATATTGAGTGCTGCATGCGCAGATCCGAATAAGGGGACTGCAACCGTGCACTACTCAATAAAGCTGCATTGCCTTGAACTTGACAATGTTACAAGTTGTGGTATAATCATCGGCAAGGAGGTGTGACAATGAAATTCAATGACAGACTATCGTGTATATTGTCGGAGCGCGGTCTTACCCAGCGCGAACTTGCCGGTATGTGCGGTGTCGACGAGACCTCCATGTCAAGATACGTTAACGGCAGCAGAAAACCCTGCATGGATGTACTGGTGCGAATAGCAGGGGCTTTGAATGTTTCCGTCGAGTATCTGACCGGCAGCGAAGAGGAGATCTCCTTCAGGGAGATCAAATGTATCCTGAGTTCCAATCTGCCCAAACTGACAGATGAACAAAGACTGGAACTCATGGAGATGATAGCTAAGAAAAAGTAAAAGGAGAAACTCAATGAAAAACAGCATCAAAAGAGTTCTTTGCCTTCTGCTTGCAGCCCTTATGGTATTTGCTCTTGCGGGCTGCGGAAACGGCAAAAAACAGGAAGAAGGCGAAAAGGACCTTCTCGATCAGATCAAAGAACGCGGGTATATCTTAGTCGGTACGGAAGGAACCTATCCTCCCAATACTTATCACAATGAAAAAGACGAGCTGGTAGGCTTCGACGTGGAAGTTGCAGCTCTTGTAGCTAAATATCTGGGCGTGGAAGTCAGATATGTAGAGACCGAATGGTCCTCCATATTTGCGGCTCTTGACGCAGGGCAGATCGATACGGTCATCAACGAAGTGGGATATAACGAAGAGCGCGGAGCCAAGTACGATTTCTCTGAGCCCTACGCATTCGTAAAAGGCGGCATACTCGTAAGAAGCGACGACGACAGCATCAAATCCTTTGAAGACATCAGGGGAAAGGTCGCTGCCAACGAATCCACGTCCACATGGGGAGCTCTTGCTCTTGAGTACGGCGCCACACTGGATCCCGTAAACGCCATGGCCCAGTCCATCACAGAAGTTTTGAGCGGACGCGCAGACTGCACTCTCAACTACATCACAGCCTTCGCAGACTATATGAAGGAGCATCCTGATGCGGCTGTTAAAGTGGCCTGCGAGTCAGAACCCGAGCCCAGTTCCTACATCCCCGTAAAGAAGGGTGAAACAAGGCTTGTTGAAGCCATAAACGAAGCGCTGAGAAAAGCTCTTGAGAGCGGAGAACTGAAGGCAGTTTCCGAAAAGTATTTCGGCGTTGACGTAACCGCAAAATAGGGAAGATCGAATACGAAGAGGACCGCGGCCTTTTTGCTGCGGCCTTCTTCGGCATATATCGGAGTTAAATTTTATGAATGAACGAATCCTGCAGGAACTGATCGAATCGTTCCCAAAGCTCGTGATGACGGCTCTGAAGGTCACCATACCTCTTACGGCCATATCATTTACCTTGGGGATATTGATAGCGCTTTTGACAGCTCTTGTACAGATCGCAAAAATACCGGTCCTCAAACAATTGGCCCGGTTCTATGTCTGGATCATACGCGGCACTCCTATGCTGGTCCAGCTTTTTGTCGTATATTTCGGACTTCCAAGCATAGGCATCACACTTTCCGCTTTTCCGAGCGCAATCATAGTTTTGTCTCTCAGCGTGGGAGCTTACTGCTCCGAGACCATAAGAGGCGCCATAGAGTCGGTGCCCAAAGGCCAGCTCGAGGCTTCATATTGCGTGGGCATGACCTTCCCCCAGGCCATGATGAGGATCATCATTCCTCAGGCTATGACCGCCGCATTCCCGCCCCTTTCGAATTCCCTCATAGGGCTCGTAAAGGATACGTCCCTTGCGTACAGCATAGCTGTGGTGGAGATAATGGCGCAGGCCCAGCGCATCGCAGCAAGGTCTTACGACTATTTCTGGCTCTATCTTGAAGCGGGACTTGTATATCTCATCATCTGCACCCTGCTCACATGGGTCCAGAGGGCCATAGAGAGAAGGATGGAAAGGAAGCGCTGATATGATAGAAGTACTTAACGTAAGAAAAAGCTTCGGGGGAAACGAAGTGCTGAAGGACGTTAGCTTCCGCGTGAACGACGGCGACGTCATAGCGATACTTGGCCCCAGCGGTTCCGGAAAGACCACTCTTCTTAGGTGCCTCAGTTTCCTTGAGACCGCCGACGGAGGCAGATCCGTGTTCAACGGAAAAGAATACGATCTCCACAAGTCTTCAAAGAAAGATATACATGAATACAGGAAGCACATAGGTTTCGTATTCCAGGATTACCAGCTCTTCGGAAACAAGACGGCCCTTGAAAACGTCACCGAAGGCCTTATAGTGGCCCGCAGGATGAAAAAAGAAGAGGCGGAAGAAAAAGGACTCAGGGCTTTGGAGAAGGTGGGAATGCTCGACAAAAGGGATTTCTATCCGTCAAAGCTTTCAGGGGGCCAGCAGCAAAGAGTCGCCATTGCAAGAGCCATGGTATCGGAGCCCGGCGTCATCTTTTTTGATGAGCCCACCTCAGCTCTGGATCCTGAGCTTACGGGAGAAGTCCTTGACGTAATGAGGAAACTTGCCGAGGACGGAACGACCATGGTCGTAGTGACTCACGAGATGGAATTTGCAAGGAGAGTGGCCGACAGGGTCATACTCATGGAAGGCGGAGTCATAGTGGAGGAAGACTCCTCGGAGGTATTTTTCACTGCACCTAAGACAGAAAGAGCAAAAGCCTTTCTTGAAGGCATCAGGGGAGGAAAAGTATGAGCGCATACAAATACGATTTTGAAACGGTCACGGACAGAAGACCTACCTATGCATCCAAGTGGGACGTAGCCGATGGAGAACTGCCTCTGTCTTTGGCCGATATGGAGTTTAAGGCAGCGCCTGAAATAAAAGAAGCCCTAAAGAGAAGGCTCGATAACGGCATATTCGGATACACGGACATACCGGACTGCTGGTACGAGGCGTATATATCCTGGTGGAGAGAGCGCCACGGCCTTGAGATAAAGAAGGAAGATCTCATATTCTGCACCGGTGTGGTCCCGGCCATTTCTTCGGCTGTAAGGAAACTGACTACACCGGCGGAGAAGGTGCTTATACAGACTCCCGTATACAACATTTTTTACAACAGCATTTTGAACAACGGACGGGTCGTTCTTGAAAACCGCCTCATATACGAAGATGGAGCGTATTCCATCGATTGGGAAGACTTTGAAGAAAAACTTTCAGATCCGCAAGTCTCGCTCATGATACTCTGCAATCCCCACAATCCCATAGGGAAGATCTGGGACAAAGAGACTCTGAAAAGGATAGGCGATCTTGCCTATAAACATCATGTGACGGTCATTTCCGATGAGATACACTGCGATATAACGGACCCGGGTAAAATGTACGTACCCTTTGCGTCAGTGTCGGATGTATGCAAAAAAATCAGCGTGACTTGTATAGCGCCGACCAAATGCTTCAATCTTGCGGGGCTTCAGACGGCAGCTGTCATGGCATCAGACCCTGTCCTTCATCACAAGATGTGGAGAGCCTTGAACACCGACGAAGTGGCAGAGCCTTCGGCTTTTGCCGTAGATGCAGCGGTGGCAGCTTTCGGCCAGGCAGGTCCCTGGCTCGACGAGATGAGGGACTACGTATACGAGAACAAAAAGCTCGTCAGAAAAGCTCTGGCTTCGGTGCCGGGTATCAAGGTCATAGATTCCGATGCGACCTATCTCCTTTGGCTCGATGTCAGCGCTATAGATCAAGACGGTGACAAGGTTTGCGAGCATTTGAGAAAAACCACGGGGCTGATCCTTTCAAAGGGCTCTGTTTACGGCCCCGGAGGCGGAGCATTCCTTCGCTTGAATACTGCCTGTCCCCGCAGTATGATGGAAGACGGTATAAGAAGGCTCACGGAAGGGCTCAAAGGATACAAAGCCTAAAAAAGTTCCATGAAAAAGACAGTTCAGACACAAATTCAGTACATGCAAAAGATACTTCTTGTAGAAGACGACAGATCCATAATCAATTCATTGCGGGCATTCCTATCCGAAGAGGGATTCGAAACAGAGAGTGTCTCCACCCAATTCGAGGCAGAAGGCCATATGGCCGAAGGTTTCGACCTTTTGCTTCTCGATGTCTCCCTTGCCCAGGGCAGCGGATTCAACGTGTGCAAAGCGGCAAAAGAAAAAGGCATACCGGTCATATTCCTTACGGCCTCATCCGATGAGATGAGTGTAGTGAAGGGCCTTGACATGGGAGCAGACGACTACATCTCAAAACCCTTCCGGCCCAGGGAACTGGTCTCACGGATAAGGAGCGTGCTCAGGAGATATCAACCTTCCTCCCGGGTAAGCGCCGGCAACGTGGTGATAGATACAGAAAAAGCAATTGTCCTCAAAAACGGAGAAGAGGTAAGCCTCTCCGCTCTTGAGTACAGGCTTTTGATGGTATTCGTGAACAACAGAGGGATCCTGCTTTCAAGGAATAAACTCCTTGATGATATATGGGACATAGGCGGAGATTTCGTCAACGATAACACTCTTACCGTGTATATAAAAAGGCTGAGAGAAAAGATAGAGGACGATCCCCAGAATCCCGACATTATAAAGACCGTAAGAGGTCTTGGATACAGGATGGACTGATATGTTCAAAGTGCTCAAAAATCCTGAAGTAAAAAGAGAATTCTTCATATATGTAAGCGTTAGTGCGCTGCTGGGGATATTTTGCTACGTGCTCAGCGTCATCGCGGCATCAAGGAACAGCATAAAAGCTTTGGTCGTCTCCGTTCTCGGGCCCATAGGAGCGTTTTGCGTATTCGCATTGGGTCTTTTCTTTTCCCTTGTTCACCTGTACTTTGCATCAAAAAGGTACAAAAAGATATCAGAGCTCGGGGACAGTATAGACCGGATACTCCACGGGACTGAAAACATCCTCATAGCGGGCAGCGAAGAAGGAGAGCTTTCCGTTCTTGTCAGCGAGGTCCAGAAGATGACTGTAAGACTCAAAGAGCAGACAGATCTTCTCCGTTCGGACAAGATAAGGCTCACCGATGCCATAGCTGATATATTCCACCAGATAAGGACGCCACTTACATCCATGAATATAGTGGTCACTCTCATGGGCGATGAAGACTTAAGCTACGAAAAAAGGGTCAAACTCACAAGAGAACTCAAGAAACAGCTGGAGAGGATACAGTGGCTCATAGAATCCTTGCTCAAACTTTCAAAGATAGATGCGGGCACGGCCATATTCGAGGCAAAAGAAGTATCCGTAAAGGACGTGGTGCAAAGGGCGGCCGAGCCCTTCCTCATACCAATGGAGCTGAGAGGCCAGGAACTTACGATCAGCGCAAGGGACGAGACCTTCGCAGGAGACCTTCTTTGGACCACGGAAGCCATAGGCAACCTTTTGAAGAACGCCATGGAACATACTCCGGCCGGAGGTCAGATAGTCGTAACGGTATCCGAGACCGCCATATTCACCGAGATAGTGGTAGAGGACAGCGGAGAAGGATTCAGCAAAGATGATATTCCCCATCTTTTTGAACGTTTCTACAAAGGAAAGAACGCAGGAGAAGGCAGCATAGGCATTGGACTTGCCCTTACGCGGGCCATCATCACTGCACAGAACGGTACTATCAAGGCTGATAACGGAGCCTCAGGCGGAGCAAGGTTCACCGTCAGGTTCTATAAAAACATCATTTAAGAATAATTGTAATTTGATATAGAGCAGTATTTGCATTTTTTGCGAATACTGTTTTTTTACGGTCACTTTCCTGTCACTTTTGCCCTTTAAGATGTAATCGTAAACTCATTGTTAAAAAGGGGAAATGATATGGAAAATATAAAAGTTGAAAATCTTTGCAAGATCTACGGATCGGGCAACAACGAAGTCAAGGCTCTTGACAACGTGAGCTTTTCAGTAGAGCAGGGCGAGTTCCTCGCCATCATCGGACCTTCCGGTTCCGGAAAATCGACCCTCCTTCACATACTGGGCGGAGTCGACAAACCTACCTCAGGCAAAGTCTTCGTCAACGGCCAGGACGTATACGCTCAGGGCGAAGAAGAGCTTGCCGTTTTCAGGAGAAGGCAAGTCGGACTCATCTATCAGTTCTACAACCTGATCCCGGTCCTCAACGTTACGGAGAACATCACTCTTCCCGTTCTTATGGACGGCCGTAAGGTGAATGAGGAAAGGCTAGAGGAACTTCTGACCATACTGGATCTTAAGGAAAGAAGGGACAACCTTCCCAACCAGCTGTCAGGAGGCCAGCAGCAGAGAGTTTCCATCGGAAGAGCTCTCATGAACGCACCGGCAGTGGTTCTTGCCGACGAGCCCACGGGAAACCTGGACTCCAAAAACAGCCAGGAGATAGTCGAGCTCCTCAAGATGTCCAACAAGAAATACAATCAGACTCTCATAATCATCACCCACGACGAATCCATAGCCCTTCAGGCCGACAGGATCATCGCCATCGAGGACGGACGCATAGTAAAAGACGAACGTATCAGGAGGGGCTGATATGAAGAATATATTTCACGCATTCACGAGAAGATGCCTGAAAGAAAACAAGACCAGGACACTGGCCACCATCGTAGGCATCGTTCTCTCCATGTCTTTATTTACTGCGGTTATAGAGGGCGCATACAGCGGCATAATGTTCCTGAGAAGAAGCGAAGCGGCAAACAGCGGTGTATGGAACGCCTGCGTCATAGAGACATCCGGTGCCCAGGTAGAGGAGATCTCATCTAAGAAACAGGTAAAAGGTACAGCTACCTGGTCTGAGGTGGGATGGGCAAAGGTGGAAACTTCAAACCATTACAAGCCTTATCTCCTTATACAGTCCATGGGGGAAGGCTTTACCGATATGGTCGCCGTGCATCTCATCGACGGCCGTATGCCGGAAAACGAAAACGAGATAATCCTGCCCGAGCATTTGTCAAGAAACGGGGATCTTTTCATACCCAGCGGTACGGTCCTTGAACTCGAGATCGGAAAGAGGACTGACTTTAACGGAACGCTCCTTCCTCACAGCACGCAGTATGCGCCGGGAGAAGAACAACTTTTGGGAACGTTTGCAAAGACCTATACAGTGGTCGGTCATTACGTCAGGTTCTCAAGTGACGTAGAAGCCTATTCCTGCCCGGGATATACGGCTCTTACTGTGGGCGAAGCCAAAGGACAGATGGACGTTTTCTTTGCGCTTAAAAATCCTGCATCGTACAACAAATTCATAAAGGAAATGACCGATGAAGGAGTGTTTGATTCAAACAAACTCATAAGTCATTACGACCTTCTCCATATGTACGGAGTGACGGGAGCGGTGGAGCTGACCAGAGTCATATGGGGCTTTGCTTCCATACTGGTGGTGCTCATATTCTTTGGATCCGTATCAGTCATCTACAATTCTTTCTCCATCTCAGTCAGCGAGAGGACAAAGCTTTACGGACTTCTAAAATCCATAGGTGCCACAAAGAAGCAGATAAGGAGCACAGTGAACTACGAAGCGGCTCTTCTGGCCGGTATAGGCATACCCATAGGGCTGCTGGTCGGATGCATTGGCATAGGCATTACTCTTTATTGTTTAAGGGATCATTTCAGAAACATACTCAGCACGCCTACGGATGTCCAGATGAAACTGGTTCTGAACCCATGGGTCCTGCTTCTTGCAGCCGCTATTTGCTTCATCACCACCATGGTGAGCGCAAACAGACCTGCGGGAAGAGCTATCAGGGTTTCTCCCATAGATTCCATACGTCAGACAGAGGACGTGAGCATCAAGGCAAAGGAAGTGAGGACCTCGAAGCTCACCCAGAAGCTTTTCGGTTTCGAAGGCATGCTGGCTTCAAAGAACTTCAAGAGGAACAAGAAGCGCTACCGCTCGGTAGTACTGTCTCTCTTCATGAGCGTAGTGCTGTTCATATCGGCGTCGTCGTTTTGCTCATACCTTACGGCAGCAGTGAACGATACCACAGGAT
>JAFZSM010000113.1 GCA_017619385.1 Bacillota bacterium | reverse complement strand
TGAAGACATTCTCCTCTGCAGGATTGTCCTGGGCCTCCTTACAGGCAGCTTTTACTGCTTCGAGCTTTATTGTCTCACCGATAGACGGATTTGCTTTTTTCCAGACTTTTGGATCTGTCCAGTCATCGTCCATCTCGGCTCCAAATATAACCGGGTAAAACTGTGGATCTATCTTTTTCCCATCCAGAATATCCTTTGCCTTCTGGTGCACCTCATAACAGATGCTGTTTATATCGTTCCCGGCAGTTGTTATCAAAAAGTACAATGGCTGCTCTCTAGCATCACCAGATCCCTTAGTCAGGACATCATATAACTTCCTGTTTGGCTGCACGTGAAGCTCGTCCATCACCAATCCGGAAACATTTAATCCGTGCTTTGTACCAACCTCTGCGGATAGTACCTGGTAGCATCCGTTGTTATAATCCGTCTTAATTTTCTTCGATGCATCGAGGATCTTGCAGCGCTTCATTAGTGCCGGATTCATTTCTGTCATAGCTTTTGCTACATCGAAAACTATGCCGGCCTGCTGTCGGTCTGCTGCAGCACCATAGACTTCAGGAGAAGCCTCCCCGTCACCGAACAGAAGGTATAGGGCTACCGCTGCTGCAAGCTCGCTCTTGCCATTCTTCTTCGGTATCTCTATATATGCTGTCCGGAACTGCCTGTTGCCGTCATCTTTTATTATTCCAAAGATATCCCTTATTATCTGTTCCTGCCAAGGCAGCAAGATGAATGGACTTCCGGCCCACTTGCCCTTTGTGTGTTTAAGGCACTGAATGAAGTTCACAGCATGATCGGCTCTTGCTTTATCGTAATGTGAGCCCTTGGCCATGAATCTTGTCGGTTTATATTTCATAACAAAAATAACCCGCCGTAGCGAGTCTCCTTCTATCTGTACAAGAAAAGGCTCCTATGAGCCGTTCCTCTGTTATTCTCTGTTCTTATTCGTTCATCGCCCAGGCTATCGCGTGTCCGTCGTCCTCGAACTCTACCTCGCTGACTGCGCTAAGCCCGATCGGGCCTTCGCAGCTTGTGTCGTCTGTAAGGAATTCGTAAACTGCTCCGTAGTAGCTTGGCTTCCCTTTTCCGTTGTAGTAGTGCCCTGCAAGGATCACCTTGTCTCCGAAGTTCAGGACCTTGCTCCATCTGCCTTCGAGGTCTTCCTGGCATGTTGGATTCGGCAGTCTGTAGGTTTTCATTCCTTCTGTAATCGTCATCGTCGTGTCCTCCTTGTCTTTTGGTATGTGTATATTCGCTCTAAAACACACTAATAGCAAGGGTTGCAGCGATTATTTATAGTCTTTATATTGATACAATCTGTACGAGAAAAGGGGCAAGTTTGCCCTTCTTCCCGGGTTTGTTATCTTGCTTCGAATCTCAGGCCCCTTGTTATATCCTCGGCTCCCCAGATGTTTTTCTTTCTGGATTCCCAAAGGCCAGTCATCTTCCAGCCGCATGCCTCGAGGTCGTGGATGTTATCCATCAGGGCCGTGCTTGTGCATGTGTAAATGAATTCTTTGATCCCCGCCTCTCTCAGCGCCTTGCCGAAGTTCTCGACTTCCCTGTCCCAAAGGAACTCGTTTATTGTGAAGGTGTCGAGTTCGTTCTCTGTGGTGTATCTCCACGCCCAGTAGGATTTCATCTGGCCGTCTGTGTATGGGAATGGGATGCTCTGTTCTCTTTCCTTCCAGGCCTTCAGCTCTTCTGAATCCCAGCCCTTCTCTTTGATGATCTGCTCGCGCTCTTTATTCCTTTCGGCCTTTGCATCCTCGTACTTTTTCCAGGATCTCAGCAGCTCTTCGAAGTATGTGTTTGTCATTGTCGTGTCCTCCTTGCTTTGTGTGTTTTCCCTTTCGGTATGTGCATATTCGCTCTAAAACACACTAATAGCAAGCGATACAGCGATTATATGTGGTGTTTAATCATATACAATACGGACCTGATCAACGCCGTATATAACGTTCAAGCTGGAGCCGTTATCCCAGTTCACCATCAGAGATCCGGTATCGTCGACTCCGCGCACTGTTCCTTTGGTGCCGGAAGGAGGAGCCTGCGGATCATCCATCCTGAAAAGTTCCACTCTGGTTCCTGATGGGTACATTCTTCTGATCGCTTCAACCTGATCTCTACTCGGAAATCTCATCGCGCTTACCTCCGTTTCTGAACGCAGACGATCCGGTGAAGTTTTGCAGAAGGACTTTCCTTGATGTCTTGTACTCATCGCCTATTAAACCGAGACGGAGCAGAAAGCATCTGAATGCGTACTTCTCATTTTCAACTTCATGGTCATGGCCATTTACCCTTTTTGCCTTCTTCGCCATCAGGCAAAGCGCTGAGCAGAGCTGCATGTAAGCAATTCTCTCATCGTCGGTGACATCAGTCTTGAACCATGGGAATGAAATGTCATCTCCCTTGCACTCAATCCTGAGGTTATCCATGCCGATCGCCTTTTTCAAAAGACTCTCTTTTGATTCGATCAGCGCCTCAAGTCTTGAAATCGCATCTCCATCCAAGCCTGCTGCAACCGTTATCGTAAGCCTTCCACTTTCTTCCGGCTCCTCTGCCTCAAATCCCTCATAATCAAGTCTGGTAAGAACTGCCTCTGTTTCGTATTCGTCAATGTGTTCGTTGAATATCAAGGTGCCCTCCTTGGTGATTGTGAACTGGTCGATCTCGTAGGCAAAACTCGGTGCTCCCTTGTAAATTGCATCGACCCCGATAACCTTGCCAATAATCTCAGCCATTCTCTTACGGTCTTTTCCTGTTACGTTATATCTTACTTCCATGTGCTTACCTCCTTTTCTTTTGGTATGCACATATTCGCTCTGGTGTCTGTATATATCAAGTGTTTAAATAGACACAATCCTTTAGTTTTCAAGGCTTTCAGCGAATCTCTTTCTCTCTTGCTCACGCATATCATATAGCCTATTGATCTCCTTAATGGCCTGGTTGCGGTACACAGCTATCATCGACCGCGATACGTGGTATTGATCAG
>JAFZSM010000112.1 GCA_017619385.1 Bacillota bacterium | reverse complement strand
GGCGCGATCACCCGCGACCGTCTGGAGGCTGTCCGCGAGTCCGACGCCATCCTCCGCGAGGAGTTCGCCAAGGCAGGTCTGGAGGGCAAGGTATGGCAGTACTTTACCGTTGTTCCGGACTTCAAGTCCACAGGGATCAAGAACGGCAAGCGGACCTTCGACTGGCCCTGCATCATCCGCGCCATCAACACCGTAGACGTCGTGGAAGTCACCGTGGAGCATCTTGCTCCGGAGCTCATCGACCGCCTGGCGATGCGCATCACCACGGAGGTCCCCGGCATCAACCGCGTGCTCTACGACTTCACGCCCAAGCCGCCAGCCACGGTGGAATACGAATAAAGAAAAAATCGCCGAAACCCGTTGAAAACACTGCATTACTTGTTTTCAAAAAAGGGCTTTGGCAACGATTTGGCAACATTTTAGTATTATTCACAGAATAAAAACGAGCTGACCGATTTCCTCAAAAAGGAAAGGAGTTAGCTCGTTTATGTTTTTATTCTTCTTTAGATGCTCTTTCTTTTCGGAGAGCATCCAGTCTGTCTCTGGTCTGCTGTGCTTCGGCTTCCGGGTAAGTGTACCTCCAGCGGTCGTACTCTTCCTTTGTGATCTCCCCGTTTCTGTATCTGGCAGCCTCCTCCTGCCATCTGTTAATGAAGGAAAGAAGATTGAAAACTCCCGGAGCGGACTTGTAGGGATCCACTCTCAGGCAGGCAGTCTCTTCAAGCGTATCGATCTTAAGGTTTGTAAGGTCCTCTATAGCAAAGAGCGTATGGATAAGTCCGAGCTCTGTATCAATGTCTGGAACATTGAGTGCAAGCGGAGATACATCAAGGTTTGCAGCCATGGTATTTATCATGTCGGCCTTTGGCGTGCGAGTTCCTGCTTCGTACTGCGCAATGCGTATATCAGCGGTCTTTTCGTTGAATCCTACTATCTGTCCAAAATATTTCTGCGTAAACCCCTTAAGGTTTCTGAAAAAACGTATCCTTTCACCAATAGCCATTACGATACCTCCTGAAAAGAAAAACATCTGCATAATTATGATAGCAAATATGTTTAGTACAGTCAAGAATAACTTAAACAAAAATATTTAATATTTTTTCAAAAACCCTCTTGACATAAACAAAAACGTTTAGTATAATGACGCTGGCTAAACAGATATGTTTAGTAAAAACTAAATAGCCGACTGCAAAGCGATGGGAGATCAGTGAGCAGGCCAGGACCTTTTCAAGGAGAAAAGCGAGCCGCCGCCCTTCCTATGCCGGGTTGAACCGAAGACGGACTTCCGGGCTTTGACACTTTGCAGAACACCGGCAGTAAACCGGCCACATAAATAAGTGGCGATCATTATCAGGACAGGAGGTGCAAATATGTCCAACAACTTTATGCGTGTGCGTGATGTAGCCGAAGAATTAGGAGTATCGGAATCCTACGCATACAAGATCATCAGACAGCTCAATGAAGAGCTGGAAAAGAAGGGGATCATTACGATTTCCGGCAGAGTCAGCAGGAAATACTTTACCGAAAGACTTTGCTACGGCGCTATGGATCAGAACAAGGGAGGTGATTAAATGAGCGTCTACAAAGAACCTAACACAAACAAATGGCGGGCTGTCTACCGTTATACGGACTTTACCGGAGCCCGCAGGCAGACCCAGAAAAGGGGCTTTGTTACCAGGCGGGAGGCTCTTGCATGGGAAGCAGAGCAGATGAAAAAAAAGGAAGCGGATCTGGATATGACCCTGGAATCGTTTGTCGAGCTGTATAAGGAGGATCTGTCACAGAAACTCAAACGAAACACGTGGGAGTCTAAAGAGCATATGATCAGGACAAAGATCCTGCCGTTTTTCGGAAAGAAGAAGATGGGAGACATCACGGCGAAGGATGTAATGGCCTGGCATAACGAACTTCTTAAAATGAGGACCAGCCAGGGGCAGCCTTATTCAAAGACCTACCTGAAATCCGTTCACAGCCAGCTGAGCGCCATATTCAACCATGCTGTCAGATACTACGATCTTCGCAGCAATCCGGTCGCAAAGGTCGGAAATGTCGGGTCAGAAGAGAGCAAGGAAATGCAGATCTGGACCAAAGAGGAGTACCTTAAGTTTTCGGAAGCGATAATGGATAAGCCAAGATCCTACTATGCCTTTGAGATGCTCTACTGGTGTGGGATCAGGGAAGGGGAACTTTTGGCGCTTACGCCGTCGGATTTTGACTTTGAAAAGGAGACGGTCACTATCAATAAGTCATATCAGAGGCTGGGGAAAGAAGATGTTATCACATCGCCAAAGACACGTAAGAGCAACAGAACCATAAAAATGCCCGCATTTCTCTGCGAGGAAATGAAGGACTACCTGAAGATGCTATACGGAGTAGGACCAGATGATCGTATATTTGAATTCACCAAGTACTATCTGAAGCATGAAATGGAGAGAGGTGCAGCTGCAGCCGGTGTGAAGAAAATAAGGATCCACGATCTTCGGCACAGCCATATAAGCCTGCTGATCGATATGGGGTTTTCTGCTGTGGCTATTGCAGACCGGGTGGGGCATGAGAGCATAAGAATAACATATCACTACGCGCATCTGTTCCCTTCAAAGCAGATCGAAATGGCAAACAGACTTGAAAACGAAAGGAGTATAGACAATGTCCGCTAAAAACAGAGATGAACACAACCGCTGGAGAAACATAACCGTAGGCTTTCGGGTATCTCCGGAGGAGAACGAGCAGATCAACAAGGCTGTAGCGCTTTCGGGGCTTCCCAAGCAGGAATACTGCTATCGTAAGTGCATGAACCGGGATGTAGTCGTTCATGGCAACCCGAAGGTATTCAAGGCGCTTAAGGGCCAGCTTGCAGAGGTGCTGGAAGAACTCAAAAGGATAGAAGCCGGAGGCCAGCCTTCCGACGAGCTTCTTGACAACATCGAGCTAATAACAATCACACTGGCAGGTATGAAGGAGGAAAGTGAATGAGTGCACTAAATGAAAAGACTGCCTGTATGCCGTCTGTTGGCGCAGACGCAGGGCAGTCAATCAATAACCTTAAAGAAAGTATACCAACTGGAGCAGGCGAATGCAAGGGAAATTTGCATCCGCCTCTTCAAGTCGTCCCTATCAGGGGAAAACACTTTGACACGATCACTATGGAGGAACTGTTCGATACAGTCTACGACAGTACGCCGCCGGTAATAGAAGGGCTGCTGTATAACGGAGTCAGCATTATAGCAGGTTCAGGCAAGGTGGGAAAGAGTTTCCTTATGGCTCAGATCGGATACCACGTAAGCACAGGGACTCCGCTTTGGGGGATGCCGGTGAGAAAGTGCAAGGTCCTGTATCTGGCGCTAGAAGACAGCTTCAGCAGGCTGCAGAAGAGGCTCTATCAGATGTTTGGAGGCATGCCTACCAAAGACTTTGTACTGACTACTTCGGCTGGCAGGCTCGGAGACAGTTTCGACGAACAGCTAATCAATTTCCTTGAAGAAAACCCTGACACAGGACTCGTGATCATAGATACCCTGATCATGATTCGCGATACAGATGGGGATAATTACAGCTATTCCGAAGACTACGATTTCATTATGACTCTCAAACAGTTTGCCCTAAGGCGAGGCATATGCATAGTGCTGGTGCATCATACGAGAAAAGAGAGTTCTTCGGACCCGTTCGATATGATCTCCGGAACCAAGGGGCTGTATGCTGCGGCCGACGCGTCTTTCGTCCTGATGAAGGAAAAGAGGGAATCGGGAGAAGCATCGCTGTATGTTACAGGAAGGGATCAGCCTGATGCAAAGCTCAGTCTGGTAAGAGACCCTGAAAAGCTTACCTGGGAGAT
The DNA here is from genome assembly GCA_017619385.1 of Bacillota bacterium. Lineage (GTDB taxonomy): Bacteria > Bacillota > Clostridia > Peptostreptococcales > Anaerovoracaceae > RUG13409. The sequence goes on along the minus strand of JAFZSM010000112.1, from coordinate 1,224 downwards.
GGACAGCGTAAGTGCAGACGCCTGGACAGAGCCAAAAGACCCGATAATAGAAGCAGTTACAAAGTTAGTCGCAGAAGAAAACCCGGTCTGGGAGGGCACTTCTACGGAGCTTGCAGAGCTTATCGGGACTGATCTTAAACCCAACGCACTCAGCATGAAACTCAATGTTAAGGCTGGAATGCTCCGCCGGGAATATGGGATCCAGTACACAAATACAAGGAGACATGAAGGAAGAAGGATACAGCTGGTGCTGATGCGTGACGATGTGTGACGACCGTGACGATGTTTACGGGGGTGGGGGCGGTCCTCAAAAGACCGTCACCATCGTCACGACCGTCACGGGAGGAACGAAAGAATTTAGAAGTATTATTCGGGAAGTTCTTTAACGAGCAGGGAACTTGTATAGCAAGTTCCCGCAGAGCCTGCGTTGCAGTCTCATCTCAAGGGGACGCCCCCTGACCCCCGAGTGCTGCTTCGCAGCCTGCTTCCTGAGAGGACAGTTACTATAAGAAAGGATAGAGATTTATGGAAGAAAGAACTAAACAGATATATACGCGGGTAACTCCGCAGGAAAAGAAACGAATAGCAGCTAACGCAAAAAAGTGCGGCCTTTCCGTATCGGAGTATATTCGGCAAAGAAGCCTGGGCTTTGTTCCCAGAGAGGTACCGCCACAGGCTTACTACGATATGTGCAGCATGCTTGAGGACGCATTGGCTTTCCCTGAAGGAGAGAAAATGATTTCCGGCATCCTTAATGAACTCAGAGAAACTATATTACTTCCGGGGAGGGATATGTAATGGCTACAACAGGATTTTGGCCCGTTAAGGGGTCGCTCAAAGCCGTGATCGAATATGCAGATAACCCTGACAAGACTATAGAGAAGAAATTTCTTGATGAGGACCTTGCCAAAGTCGTCAGCTATGCAGAAAACGATCAGAAGACAGATAAAAAGATGTATGTCTCCGGCATACACTGCAGTAAGTGTCATGCTTACGAGGATATGCTGGCTGTGCAGAAACGGTTTGGCCTTCGCGGCCAGAATATTGCTTACCACGGGTACCAGAGCTTTAGGCCTGATGAAATCACACCGGATGAGGCTCACCGGATAGGTGTTCAAACAGCCAATAAGATGTGGGGCGATAGGTACCAGGTGCTGGTCACTACGCATCTGAATACAGACTCGGTTCACAACCACATCGTTGTGAACGCCGTTTCCTATATGG
>JAFZSM010000111.1 GCA_017619385.1 Bacillota bacterium | reverse complement strand
GTGTTCGATGATGACCCTGTCAATGAGACTGCAGTTAAATTCAAGGAAGCAGACGGGCTCCTTGTGGGAAGTCCCGTGTATTTCTCATCCCCCAACGGTTCCATAATATCGTTCCTCGACAGGCTCTTTTACAGCACGAGCTTTTCAAAACATATGAAAGTAGGCGCCGCCGTCGTGAGCGCAAGGAGAGGCGGTACCACCGCTACCTTCGACGTGCTCAACAAGTACTTCTCCATAAGCGGCATGCCCATTGCAACCGGCACATATTGGAACAGTGTACACGGATTCAAAGCAGAGGATGTCAAAAAGGACCTCGAGGGACTTCAGACATTGAGGAATCTTGCAAGAAATATGTCCTTTATGATCAAAGCGATCGCGGACGCAAAAGAAAAGTACGGCCTTCCCGAGGTCGAAAAAGGAGCTTTCACAAGCTTCCCGGACGGGAAATAGGAGATGAAAGAATACAAAGCATACATATTCGATCTTGACGGAACGCTTCTCGATACCCTGGAGGATCTGGCTGATGCCGTCAACTATGCTATGAGAAAAAACGGCTTTCCGGAAAGGTCTCTTGCAGAGGTAAAGAGCTTCGTCGGCGACGGTATGAGGCTCCTTGTGAAGAGGTCTGCGCCTACAGGAGCAGAGGATGATCTTCTGGAAAAGGCTTTCGCAGATTTCAGGGAATATTACTCTGTCCACTATATGGATAAGACAAAACCCTATCCCGGGATAGAAGCTATGCTAAGAGCCCTCAAGGCTCAGGGCAAAAGGCTTTGCGTCATATCGAATAAAGTGGATTACGCAGTAAAACTTCTGATGGACCAGTTCTTCTCCGGCCTTTTTGAGACGGTACTGGGAGAAAGGGAAGGCATAAGAAGAAAGCCCTCTCCCGACAGCCTGCTGGCCGTTATGGAGGAGCTTGAACTTTCCAGGGAAGAATGCGTATACATAGGGGACTCCGATACAGACATAGAGACCGCAAGGAACGCGGGGATCGATTCGATCAGCGTCAGCTGGGGTTTCAGGACAAAGGAGTTTCTTAAAAGAAGCGGAGCTCAGAGGATAGTGGACGAACCCAAAGATCTGCTGAAGATCTGAAGAGAACATGGAGGTCAGTATATGATAGATTACGGACTGAAAGACAGAGTGGCTATAGTCACAGGCGCCAACAATCCTCAGGGGATAGGCGCAGCCACTGCCCTTGCCTTTGCCCGCGAAGGGGCAAAGGTGGCGCTGGTATACAAGAAGATAGACAGGCCATTTGACGAGAACAAAGCAGGAGAGAACGGGGTCGACCGCTATTACAGTTCCAACGCCGGAGACGCCTCTTTTGTGGAGGCAAAACTTAAAGAGATAGGCGCTGAATATATCGTCCTTGAGAAAGATATCTCCGATGCAGCGCAGGTAAGGGATGTATTCGATGCTGCAGAAGAGTGCTTCGGAAGAGTCGATATCCTTGTCAACAACGCAGCTGCGGACGATGAGACCGGATGCGACACCATAGAGACCGTAACTCAGGAGGTCATAGACAACACTTTCGCCGTCAACGTGAGAGGAAGCCTCCTTATGACGAAAGAGTTGGTGAGAAGATCCAAAGACTACGGGAGAGTCATAAACCTTTCCACAGATTCCGCCCAGGTGTTCGCAGGTCAGATAACCTATGGGGGAAGCAAAGCGACTCTTGAGGCCCTTACACGCAGCGTGGCCATGGAAGTAGGTAAATACGGGATCACGGTCAACTGCGTGGCGCCGGGTCCTACACAGACAGGCTGGATAGACAGGGAGCTCGAGGAGGCGGTGCTGCCGCTCATACCCATGGGCAAACTCATACAACCGGAAGACATAGCCAGCACTATACTCTTCCTTGCAAGCGAGCAGGCGAGGTTCCTGACGGGACAGGTCATAAAGGTCTCCGGAGGACACGCCCTTTAGGATGAGACTGCGAAGATAAGGTAGAGCTGTGACGAAGCAGCTTGGTCGTTTGTGGCCGTTTTTAGGATATGTATAAGAGAGGGAAAGAGAAATGCTGCTCAGTATCATTTCAATAATCGCAAATATAGCATACACGGCAGTTTTAAACATAGCGTTTTACACTGACCGTGCCATGATGCCTGACGGACATTACAGGGAGTGGCACAGAAGCCCTGTGAGCAGATTGTCAGCAGCCGATGAGTCGTGGCTTTACCACCTTCAGATCATCCTGGTTGCGATCAGTATCGTATCCAGTGTGTTGGTGCTGATCGGGGTCAAAAACAGGACGGTCAGGATAGTTCAGACAGTCAGCCTTATCGCATCCACCGTGATGTTCGTGATCATCATGATAGTCACAAACAATATCCACGTTCACTACGCTTGAGAACGAAGAGGGCACAAAGTTGAAAAACGGAAGCATAACTATAGGCAATACGGAAATGTATTACGTGTCTTTCGGAAAGGGCAAAAAGACCCTTACAGTTCTGCCGGGACTGTCCGACGGACTGGCAACGGTCAAGGGCAAAGCGCTTTTGCTGGCGCCTCCGTACAAGAGATTCAGTAAGGAATACACGGTATACATGTTCAGCAGAAAAAACGATATGCCCGAAGGGTATACCATAAGGCAGATGGCTGAAGACCAGGCGGCAGCCCTTAAAAGACTGGGCATGGAAAAGACATCGGTGCTCGGAGTATCCCAAGGGGGTATGATAGCTCAGTATCTGGCCATAGATCATCCCGAAATGGTCGAAAAGCTGATCCTTGCAGTAACAGCCCCCTATGCCAATGACAAGGCGAAAGATGCCGTAGTCACTTGGATCGAGATGGCAAAGAAAGGAGATCACGTATCTTTGATGGTCGATACCGCGGAGAGGATGTACTCCAAGGCATATCTTGATAAAAACAGAAAACTGTTTCCCCTGATTGCCGGGTTTACAAAACCCGGAAATTATGAGCGTTTTTTAAGAAATGCCTATGCTATACTTGATTTCGACGCCCGCAGTGAACTGGAGAAGATCAGCTGCCCGGCGCTGATAATAGCCGGCGGCGACGACAACACTGTGGGAAATGAGGCTCCAAATGAACTCACAAGAGCCATTCCGGGAAGCAAGATGTACATCTATGAAGGCCTGGGACACGGAGCTTACGAAGAGGCCGGCGATTTCTACGACAGAGTATACGAATTCTGCGAATCGTAACAGGAATCATATATACAAGAAAGAGGGATCAGAGCATTAATATGGAGTTCAAAGAAGGATACGGGTGGAAAGCCTGTTATGACGAAGAAAAAGGAAAGTATTTCGGCGAGAGCGGCGGGATCATGTCCTATCACCTATACGAACTTACGGAAGATCTGTATGGACTTTTGAACAGTAAAATGACGGAAAGCGACGCTTGGACTATCATGGACCAAGGCCGGCATCTGTTCATGTCAGTGGACGACCGCTGCGGTCCTCCGTACACCATCGTATTCGACGACGAGTGCAAAGAGCTGTGTCCTTGGGCGAAGTTCATCGGCGGCGGGAGAGTCTGGTCCGACGAGCTGACGGACGCTGCTGTGGAAGTTTTCGCTTCGGAGGAAAATAACCGTGAGCAGCGACGTTCAAAAAGAAAAAAACGCGAAGAGAAAAGGAAGGAAGAGAAATGAGATCCAAAACTGCGATATATCCGGTCATTGCTTTAGTACTCGTTTTATCACAGATCCTTTTTGCCGGCTGTAGTTCAAAGAAAACACAGCCCCAAAATTTTCAGGAGATCATCGAAGAGATGGTCGTAGACTACGGGAGCTACGGCGGGGAAGCAAAGGCCCATATAAAAGGACTTCTCAAGGATCTTGAGACTTCGGATCAGAACCTCGGAACGCGATGGGAAGGAATAATGGATCTTTGGATGTCGCTGGGCGATGATCTTTCACTTAATTACGACGTATTGCCGGACGGGCTTCCGGATACGGATGAACTTTGTATCGTCGCGCTGGGATTCCAGCTCGAGCCGGACGGCAGCATGCGTCCGGAGCTTATACAACGCCTCAATGTGGTTTTGCGCAGCGCGGAGAAATATCCCAATTCATATATTGTCTGTACCGGGGGTGGAACGGCAGCTCAGAACAGCGCCGCTACAGAAGCCGGTGAAATGGCAAAATGGCTCATCGAAAAGGGCATAGACGAAAAACGTATCATCGTTGAAGACAATTCCATCACTACGGCACAGAACGCCATATTCACTTATGACATACTGACGACTCAGTATCCGAAAGTAAGGAAGATAGCAATAGTATCAAGCGATTATCATATCGAGACAGGAATTCTTCTGTTCAGTGCAGAAGCAACGCTTCGTGCAAGCGTTCCGGGAGAGGAGAAGCTTAAGGTCATATCCAATGCCGCGTGGAAGGCTCCGTCCGGATCTTTGTCTTCCATGTTCCAGGCGGGTGCTCTCATAGAACTTTCCGGCGATACGGAAACGGCATTCGAAATATATTACGACACCTATGACATCCACGAGCTGCCGCCGCTGAAATAGCATGCCATGCAAACCGTGATCTGAAAGGGAACTAAGAGCCCGTTTCCCTGTCCTTGCGGGGAGGCGGGTTTTGTGTTATATATCCTTTTGAGATGGACAGAATAAAGACAACAATCAAAGACGGCAGATTTCCGGAAGAAATCATGCAGATGCTGCAAGGTGCGGAGGTTTACGACAGCAGCTGTTCCGCAGAAGCCAAAGTGTTTTTCGTGGACAAGGACGGCGGGCTGTTCATTAAAGAAGCAGGCGCCGGATCCCTTAAAAACGAAGCGGCTATGACAGCATTTTATCATTCCAAAGGTCTGTCCGCTGAAGTCTTGTACTACGGCACTCATGAGGGCAAGGACTATATGGTCACGAGCAGGATCCCGGGAGAGGACTGCATCAATGAAATGTACCTTGACGATCCGGAAAGGCTGTGCGACCTGTGGGCAGAGCTTCTCAGGGCTCTTCACGAGACAGACGCTGCCGGATGCCCGGTGACGGACCGCATCGATACGTACAAGAAAGCGGTGAAGAGCGGCTTTGGCGGACAATATTACGAGCCGGATCTATTCACAGGACTATGGGAGTTCGGTTCTTTTGACGATGCGATGAAGGCTGCGAAAGAGGGTTTGGGTGAGTTGAGATCCGAGGCCTTGATACACGGGGACTATTGCCTTCCGAACGTCATATTGGATGACTGGAAATTTTCAGGATACATTGATCTGGGGAACGGCGGGATAGGAGACAGACATATAGATATACTCTGGGGTATCTGGACCCTCAAATACAACCTGGGAACGGATATGTGCACGGAACGCTTTATAGACGTCTACGGCCGCGATGCCGTAGACTTTGAAAAGCTGAGGGCGGTGGCAGCAATGGAAATGGTGGGAAAAACGTAAACTCTAATAAATAAGTGTTAACCAGTATTTTTAGAGTAAAAATATTTATAAAAAAATATATTTTAGAGTTATTGACAAGTTCTCAATAGAAAGTTGTTATGGAGATCAAGCGTGATCTGTACCTGAAAAAAGCCCCGCAATGCGTTAAACCTATACTTGATGTATAAGCGCCGATTTGAAAGAATCGGCATTATTTAGTTGTATGTGAATGTTAATCACGGGATGTTTGTATTGACAAATTATTGATATATAATTACAATTAAACAAGGGGGTTTGTGAAACTATGAGTAATATGTTGCAAGTAAGAATTGATGATGATTTGAAAACTCAAGCCACAATGGTCCTTGATCAATTGGGAATCGATCTTTCTACAGCGGTACGCATGTTTCTTAGAAAATGCGTAGCGGTTAACGGTATTCCGTTTGAAGTCAAGAACGACAGCAATTTGGATAAAACTATTGCTGCAGTCAACAACATGCGTAAAACTGCTGAGCAGAATGACATTTCCGATCTGACGCTTGAGGAAATAAATGAGATCATCCTCAAGTCCAGACAGGAAAGGAAGAACAGGTGAAATACTATGCTGTAATGGACACTAATGTACTGGTGTCATCAATGTTGAAGAAAGATTCGATTCCGGGGAGGTTGTTAGATTATGTCCTTGAAGGTGAAATCATTTTACTACTCAACAATGAGATCTTGAACGAATACAAAGAAGTATTATTGAGAAATGAATTTGGCTTCGAAGAAACTGACATAAATGAGTTGATCGTGATAATAAGAGAAAAGGGGATATTCCTTGATAGGACGAGAACAGACGAAGTGTTTTCAGATGCCGATGATATTGTTTTTTACGAAATCGTATTGACTGGCAGAAAAACAACCGACGCGTATCTTGTTACAGGAAATTTGAAACATTTTCCGGTCAAACCTTTTGTAGTCACTCCAAAAGAAATGCTGAGTATCATACACGGTGCATGATTGCACGGGAAGACCTAAAGTAGCCATATTTAAAGAAGAGCTTTTTTTGTTCTTCTTTTATATTGACTTTAACACTTTAGCGTGCTAAATTGATAAAGTCAATAATAACAGGAGGAACCGGTATGCCCGTATATATGAATGACCTTATCAAGCAGCTCATGGAAGCCGTATCCCAAGTAGAAAGCCCTGAGGAATGTATGGCGCTCTTTGACGATCTTTGCACCATAAAGGAGATACAGGATATGGCGCAGCGTTTCGAGACGGCGCTGCAGCTTTCCGAGGGTAAGAATTACAAGGAGATAGCCAAGGACGTAGGTGTGAGCACCGCGACCATAAGCCGCGTGAGCCGCTGCCTTAATTACGGTTCCGGCGGCTACAGGACGGCCATAGAAAAGATGGAAAGAGGGAAAAAATGATCATTGACGATTCCATATTGCAAAAAGGCGAACGCATCGATCTGGCGCTACGCTCTCTCTTTTCGGAATACGGTTACAAAGCCTACAGGATGAGCAAGTTCGAGGAGTATGACCTTTACGCAAGAAACAAGGATTTCCTCGTCTCGGACAACGTCATAACTTTCACGGACACCGGCGGAAAACTCATGGCTTTAAAGCCCGACGTGACCCTTTCCATAATCAAAAACAGCCAGGACGCTCCTGAAGAATGCCAAAGGGTGTTCTACAGCGAGAACGTATACAGGGTATCCAAAAGTACGGGTTCATTCAGCGAGATAATGCAGACGGGGCTGGAGTGTTTCGGCGCCGTGGGCATGAGAGAGACTGCAGAGGTCATCGGGATAGCGGCCAAGGCTCTTAAGGCTTTGGGCGGCAAAGCCGTACTGGATATCTCATCTCTTTCTGTCGTGGAAAGGATAGCGGAAACCTTGGGTATAGGGGCGGATAAGAAGGCAGACTTCTTTAAAGCATTGAGCGAGAAAAATTTGTCCGGGGTAAAGAGCATATGCAAAGATCCGGAAGGGGATGATATCGCTCATTTCGCTGAGATACTCGGTACCTACGGACCTGTTAAAGATGTCTCTGAAAGGCTCAAAGCGATGCTTTCGGGATACGAAGGAGAGGAGTTTCATACCGAGTTTTTCTGCCTACTTGAAGAACTGAAAATGATCGATCCTTCGGATATCATAAACGTGGATTTTTCCGTGGTGGACGACCCAAACTACTACGGCGGCATAGTCTTCAAGGGTTTTGCATGCGGCATTCCCGAAGCCGTTCTTTCCGGAGGCCGCTATGACAGGCTCATGAGAAAGATGGGGAAGAAGTCTTCTGCCATAGGCTTTGCCGTATATACGGACCTTCTGGAGCAGGAAGATGCGAAGAAGGAAGACCGGGACGGAGGCTGGATAAATATAGCCCTTCCAAAAGGACGGCTGGGAGAACAGGTATATGCCATGTTCGAAAAGGCCGGATACGAATGCCCGGGGATCCTGGATCCCGGCAGAAAGCTCATCTTTGAAAATCCGGATAGAAAGATACGCTACTTCTGGGTAAAACCCTCGGACGTAGCTGTCTACGTGGAAAGAGGTACGGCGGACGCCGGGGTGGTAGGCAAGGATATACTCCTGGAAACAGATGCGGACATATATGAACTCCTCGATTTGAAAAAGGGGAAGTGCAGGATGTGCGTGGCGGCGCCGAAAGGATTCGAAGAAGACAGCTCCGGGACTTTAAGAGTTGCCACTAAGTTCAGCAATATAACGAAAAAGTATTACCGGTCCAAAGGGCGGGATATAGACATAGTGCATCTCAACGGGTCGGTGGAGATAGCACCTATCCTGGGCCTTACGGACGTGATCATGGACATAGTGGAGACGGGGAACACTTTAAAAGAAAACGACCTCGAAGTCATAGAGACCGTGATAGCTGATATAAGTGCAAGGCTCATAGCAAACAAGTCGGCCTTCAAGTTCAAGACAGCCGGCATAGAAAAGCTCGCGGAAAGCCTCGGCAGACAGGCGGAGGAATGAGATGATCAAGATATATAAATACGGAGAAATACCCAGCGAAGAGATATTCGCAAGAGTATCGCCCATGGCGAACGTGGAAGACAGCGTAGCCTCCATCATAGAGGACGTGAGGAAAAGGGGCGATGAGGCCCTGTATGAATACAGCCTTAAGTTCGACAAGGCGTCTCTTGAAAGCCTTGAGGTAAGTAAAGATGAGATGGAAGAGGCGCTTGAAAAAACGGAGCCAAAGTTCCTTGAGATACTTAAAAAAGCCGCTGATAACATACGGGCTTTTCACGAGAATCAGAAAAAGACGGGCTTTACTATGTACAAGCAAGGCGGCATAGTTCTGGGCCAGAGAGTCAGCCCCATAGAAAAAGCGGGGATATACGTACCTGGAGGTACGGCGGCATATCCGTCGACCGTGCTCATGGACGCCATACCTGCAAAGATAGCGGGGTGCAAAGAGATAGTCATGGTCACGCCGCCAAAGGAAGACGGTAAAGTGAACCCGGACATCCTTGCCGCCGCATCGGTGGCAGGCGTAGACAGGATATTCAAGGTGGGCGGAGCCCAGGCCATAGCAGCCCTTGCCTACGGGACAAAGAGTATTCCCAGAGTGGACAAGATAGTCGGCCCCGGAAACGCCTATGTGGCGGAAGCAAAAAAGCAGGTCTTCGGACAGGTATCCATAGACATGATAGCAGGTCCCAGCGAGATACTGGTGGTGGCAGACGGAAAGTCCGATCCCATAGCCGTCGCCGCAGATATGCTATCCCAGGCAGAGCACGATAAAATGGCCAGCGCGGTTCTGGTGACAGATTCCATGGAGCTGGCTAAGGCCGTGTCCGAAGAGATCGAAAGGCAGCTGTCTCTCCTTGAAAGGGAAGAGATAGCCAGGGCATCCGTGGAAAACAACGGCAAGATCATAGTGGCGGGCAGCATTAATGATGCCGTAGACATAGCCAACGAGATAGCCCCAGAGCACCTGGAACTTTGTGTGGACGATCCCTTCGGACTTTTGGAAAGAGTCAGGCACGCGGGGTCCGTATTCCTCGGAAGGAACTGCCCCGAGGCCATAGGCGACTATTATGCAGGGCCCAATCACACCCTTCCCACCGGAGGGACAGCGAGGTTTTCAAGCCCTTTGTCGGTTGATGACTTCGCAAAGAAGACCCAGTTCATATACTATCCGGAAGAGGCCCTTGATGAAGCGTCAGAGGACGTGGCTTTCTTCGCAAGGAAGGAAGGCCTTACGGGACACGCAAAGAGCGCCCTCATAAGAGGGGAGGAAAAGAAATGAGCACATTTTTGAGCAAGAGATACATGAGTCTTACCCCGTATACCCCGGGGGAGCAGCCTCAGGATCAGCAGTACGTAAAACTCAATACCAATGAATCTCCCTTCCCTCCCTCACCGCTTTCGCAAAGACTGGCAAGGCAGGCGGCGGGAGATCTTCAGCTTTATTCGGATCCCGAGTGCAGGAAGCTCATTCCCGTTGCAGCCGAAGCGCTGGGCGTAAAGGAGGATCAGATACTCTTTTCCAACGGCTCCGACGAAATACTCAACTTCGCCTTCATGGCTTTTTGCGATGAAGATACGCCGGCTGTGTTTCCTGACATATCCTACGGTTTCTATACCGTGTTTGCCGATATAAACAGAGTGCCGCAAAAAAAGATACCCCTTACGGAGGACTTTCGCATAGATCCAAAGGATTACTATGGAGCCGGAGGCACTGTGGTCATAGCCAACCCCAATGCGCCGACAGGGATCGCTTTAAGCCTTGAGGAGATCGAAAGCATACTGAAAGCAAACCCGGGCAACGTAGTCATAATAGACGAAGCCTACGTCGATTTCGGCTGCGAAAGCGCAGTAGGGCTCATAGACAAATACAAGAATCTTCTTGTCGTTCAGACCTGCTCCAAGTCAAGGTCCCTTGCGGGAGGAAGGCTGGGCTTTGCCATGGGGGATAAGGACCTCATAAGAGACCTGAATACCATAAAGTATTCCACCAACCCCTACAACGTGAACAGTATGACCATGGCTGCAGGTATAGGAGCTTTCCTTGACAGGGAATACTTCGATATGTGCAGGGAGAGGATCATGGAGACCAGGGATTACGCGAGGAAGGCTCTTGAGGACCTTGGCTTTGAGTGCCTTGATTCCAGGAGCAATTTCCTTTTTGCAAGGCACCCCGGGATCGACGGAGAGTTTCTCTACATGCGCTGCAAGGAAAAAGGAGTGCTCATACGCCACTTTACCTTGCCTCGAATAAAGGATTTCAACCGTATCACCATAGGGACGAAGGAGCAGATGGACATACTTCTTAAGACCGTAAAAGAGATAATGGAGGAAGAGAGATGAGGACAGCTGAAATATCAAGAAAAACAGCGGAGACTGATATACGGCTCTTCCTTGATTTAGACGGCAGCGGCAAAAGCTCCGTGGATTCCGGCTGCGGCTTCCTTGACCACATGCTGACCCTTCTGGCCTCTCACGGCCGTTTCGATATAGAGCTGAAATGTACGGGCGATACCTATGTGGATTATCATCACACAGTGGAGGATATAGGGATAGCTCTCGGGGAAGCGTTCAGCATGGCTCTCGGCGATAAAAAAGGCATACAGCGCTACGGAGATACGGCCTTGCCCATGGACGAGACCCTCATACTCTCGTCAGTGGATTTTTCGGGAAGAGATTTCCTTGGATACAGGCTGTCCATACCGACCGAAAAGGTGGGTGATTTCGATACGGAGCTTTGCGAGGAGTTCTGGCTTGGCTTTGTTAGGAACGCAAAGTGCGCCCTGCACCTTGTGCAGCTTTACGGCCGCAATTCGCACCACATAATAGAGGGTGCATTCAAGTCGGCGGCAAGGTCTTTAAGACAGGCGGTATCAGTAGATCCCCGCTTTGCCGGGGAGATACCTTCCACAAAAGGAGTGCTTTAGATGATAGCAGTCATAGATTACGGAGTGGGGAATCTCTTTTCTCTTGGCTGTTCCTTCAAGGCCATAGGGGCGGACGCAGTAGTGACCGCGGATCCTAAAGTCATAAGGGATGCGGAAAAGCTCGTGCTGCCGGGAGTAGGAGCCTTCAAAGACGCAGCAAAGCAATTGAAAGAAAGCGGTCTTGACCTGGTCATAAAAGAAGAGTGCGCCAAGGGCAAGATATTGATGGGTGTGTGCCTTGGCATGCAGCTTCTCTTTGATAAAAGCTTTGAATACGGAGAATGGGAAGGGCTTTCCCTCATCCCGGGAGAGATACGCCCCATAGCGGAGAGGATACCTGAGGGCCTCAAAATACCTCATATGGGCTGGAACGCTCTTTCTATGAAGGATCATCCTCTTCTTAAGTATCTTCCGGACCCTTCGCATGTATATTTCGTACATTCCTACAGCGCCATATGCAGGGAAGAATACGTCATAGCGAGCACGGAATACGGGGCAGATCTTACTGCGGCCGTTGCTAAAGGGAATATACTCGGATGCCAGTTCCACCCGGAAAAGAGCGGGGAAAGGGGACTAGATATACTCAGGGCTTTTTGCGAGCTCAAGGAGGAAGACTTATGCTGATCTATCCTGCCATAGACCTTATGGACGGTCAGGCCGTAAGGCTTTTAAAAGGAGACTACGGCAAGAAAACCGTATACAGCGATGACCCAAAGGCGGTGGCTCTTGCTTTCAAGGAAAGCGGTGCAGAGCAGATGCACATAGTGGATCTTGACGGAGCAAGGACGGGAGGCACTCCCAACCTCGGTATCATCCTGGCTATAAAAGAAAGCTCGGGCCTTTTCTGCGAGGTAGGCGGCGGCATACGCAGCATGGAGACCATAGAGGCCTATCTTAAGAAAGGCATAGACAGAGTCATACTGGGCACTGCCGCCGTTACAAAGGAGGGCTTTGCCGAAGAAGCGGTAAAGAGATACGGCGAAAGGATAGCCGTGGGCATAGATATAAAGGCCGGCTTTGCAGCTGTTAAGGGCTGGACCGAAAGTTCAGGGACAGACGCCATGGACTTCTGCGCGAAGATGGAAGATATAGGGGTAAGTACGGTCATATGTACGGACATATCGAAAGACGGCGCCATGGAAGGTACAAACAGGGAGCTTTACAGGAGGCTTAAGGAGCGCTTCTCTTTCAGGATAATAGCCTCGGGAGGAGTGTCCACCATAGAGGACGTACAAGCTCTCAAAGAAGCGGGGATCTACGGAGCCATCATAGGAAAGGCATATTACATGGGAGCCATCTCTCTTAGGGAGGCTGTAGAGGCGGCAAAATGATAACGAAGAGGATAATACCCTGCCTGGACGTAAAGGACGGACAGGTGGTCAAAGGTGTCAATTTCAAAGGACTCAAGACCGTGGCGTCTCCTGTCGATCTTGCAAGGGAATACAGCAAGGCCGGAGCGGACGAACTGGTCTTCTACGACATAACGGCGTCGGCCGAAGGCAGAAAGCTCTTTACGGATATACTTAAAAAGACCGCTGCCAACGTGTTCATCCCCCTTACGGTAGGCGGTGGTATAGGCACGCTGGATGATTTCGACAGAGTTCTGAAAAGCGGGGCCGACAAGGTCAGCGTCAATTCGGGAGCCATAAGGGACCCGGGGCTCATATCTAAGGCGGCAAAGCTCTACGGAAATCAGTGCGTAGTCCTGTCCGTGGACATAAAGAGGGTGGACGGAACCTTCAGGGTCTTCGCAAAGGGAGGCCGCGAGGATACAGGGCTTGAAGCTATAGAGTGGATAAAGAGATGCACCGGCGAAGGTGCCGGAGAGGTCGTTGTCAACTCCATAGATACGGACGGAGTGAAGAAGGGTTTCGACCTTGAGATGCTGGACGCCGTATGTAATGCGGTGACGGTGCCCGTCATAGCATCCGGCGGAGCCGGGTGCATAGAGGATTTCATCACCTTGTTCAAGACCCTTCCCAAAGTGGACGCGGGGCTTGCAGCCTCCATATTCCATTTCGGGGAGGTGTCCATAGAAGATCTTAAGAAGGAGATGGCAAGGGAGGGCATCCCTGCCAGGATATGAGGTATCGTTATGGTGGATATAGAAGAACTGAAATTTGACGAAAAGGGACTGATCCCGGCCATAGTCGTGGATTCCGTTTCAAAAAGGGTGCTGACCCTGGCATATATGAATAAAGAGAGCCTCAGGATATCCATGGAGAAGGAGCTTTCCTGTTTTTACAGCCGCTCAAGGCAAAAGCTCTGGCTCAAAGGAGAGACCAGCGGCAACTACCAGCACATAGTTTCCATTACGGCGGACTGCGACAGGGACGCCCTGGTCGTTTTGGTGGAGCCCGACGGCCCTGCCTGCCACATGGGGACCTTCTCATGCTTTGAGTATCCCGTTTTCAACAGCAGCGAAAGACAGGAGTTTTCCTATGAACAGCTCATGGAGCTCATAAAGGGAAGAAAAGAGGAGATGAAGGAAGGCTCCTATACTTCCTATCTCTTCGAAAAGGGCATGGACAAGATACTCAAAAAAGTGGGAGAAGAGAGCACGGAGGTGGTCATAGCCGCAAAGAACGAAGATAAGAAAGAAACTGTCTACGAGATAGCGGATCTTGCCTATCACGTCATGGTGCTCATGGTGGAGAAAGGTATCTCCCTGGAAGAAGTATTCAGAGAGCTTGCCTCAAGGCACGTCATAGACAAAAAGGTGAAACAGGAGAAGATGGTTTGATCAAAGCAGATTATCACATGCATACGATTTACAGTGACGGGATCGCCTCGCCTGAGGAGATGATACTCAAAGGAATATATTTCGGTCTTGAGGAGATAGGCATATCCGACCACTCTTTCACTTTCTTTGATACAAGTTACTGTATGCAGGAAGAGAAGATAGACTCATACAAAGAGGAACTGGAGCGTCTGAAAGAAAAGTACAAAGGGAAGATAAATGTACTAAAAGGCATAGAACAGGATTACTATTCGGACGTTCCTGCGGATGACTACGACTACGTCATAGGCTCCGTTCACTATCTCTTTATAGATGGAAGCTATGTACCGGTCGATGAGACGCCGGAGATATTGAGAAGCGCAGCTGACAGGTATTTCGGAGGAGATATTCTCAGTCTCTGCGAGCTTTATTATGCTACCGTTTCGGATGTGGTGAAAAAGACAGGGGCGGATATCATAGGCCACTTCGACCTGATCTCTAAGTTCAACGACGGCAAAGAGCTTTTCGATCCTGAGGACCCAAGATATATAGCTGCCTGGAATGGGGCGGCGGACAAGCTCCTTGAAACGGGAGTCCCCTTTGAAATCAATACGGGGGCCGTGAGCAGGGGGTACAAAGAAAAACCCTATCCGTCGCCTGGGCAGATAGAGTATATACGGGAAAAAGGCGGACGTTTCATCTTAAGCAGCGACGCCCACAGCCCCGAGGGTATATGCTTCGGATTCGCTGAATTCGGGGAATAGTAACATTCATGAATGTTGTTTGGCCGCTGTGCGCTCCGGTGCATGGCGGCCTTTTTGAGCTCTGTCTTGCCCCGAAAGCCGATGCCGTAGTATAATGACGCAAATCATAGGAAAGGACAGCTTCTTCAAGGTGAGAAAGAAGATCAATGGGCTTTTTGCGATATCTCTTCTGCTAGTCAAGAACCGAAGCTGATGATTGGTTGAAGTAATGGCGCATTTTTCGGCATAAGTTCGCATAGAAAGGATTTTTCAAAGGGTGATAAAAATATTATTCGTTTGCCACGGCAATATATGCCGCAGCCCCATGGCTGAGTTCATCATGAAGGATCTGGTCGAAAAGTCCGGTCTTTCGGATGAGTTTGTAATTGCCTCTGCAGCCGTCAGCAGCGAGGAAACAGGAAATCCCGTGTATCCTCCGGCAAAGAAGAAGCTTGCCGAGCACGGACTCTCCTGCGAGGGCAAGACCGCAAGGAAAATGACATGGAAGGACTGCCAGTACTACGATTTGATCGTCTGCATGGACGCCCGGAACATAAAGCGCGCAGAAGATTTGGTCGGGAAATCTCACAGACATCAGATGTCTCTGCTTCTCGACTATACGGACAGGGCCGGAGAGGATATATCGGACCCCTGGTATACGGGAGATTTTGACGCGGCGTGGGACGATATACTTCTGGGCTGCGAGGGGCTGCTTGAGTATATCATGCAATTCTATGCCGCGCAGAGCCCTGAAGAGCTCGCTGGGGGACGATACTTCCGCGTCATATCGGACCTTGTCAGATTCGGGTGCGGGTACAGGACGGAGGAGGGCAGGACCCAGTATTTCGCCTTCCACGGTTCTCCGAATCATGATTCCGACTACTTCGTTACCGCCGAGATAAGCATGGAGGAATACGTGAGGATAGGGACCGAATATCCTAAAAAGATAAGCGCAGACAGGGACGCTGCAGAGCTGTTCAGAAAGAAGTACGTCGAGGGCCATCCGGTGATCATGGAGGGCTGGGACGTACTGCCCTGAAAGAATTATTGCTGTGAAAAAAATGCAAATAGGGTATAATATGTGCAGGTAGGGCCGATTTGACTATATTGTCGGCCACAGGCGAAAGGAAGATATATGGAAATCGAATTCAGATATACACAGCCAAGAGACGTTGATACCCTATATGACTTTTTTGAAGCATATGATGCGGAACCGGCTGAGTCGAGCAACAACTTTTATTTCGGCTGGGAGATAGAGACCATACAAAGAGATGCGGTTGAGTATTACCAGACCAATTGGCTAGGTGCTTTTGATGAAGACAAGATCATAGGCATTTGCTGGATCGGCGAGTCTGAGGATGAAGTAGGCAGAAACGGAAGACCTGCCCTAATACAGTCCGACGTTTACGTTCTTCCCGACAGAAGGGGCAAAGGTGTCGGAACCAATCTGGTCAAGGAAGCCCTGGCTCTTGCAAAGGAAGAGTACGGCGACAGAGATGTCCATATCACTCTTCTTGATGATGATTTGATCCCGTTCTACGAGAGGCTGGATTTCATATTTGAAGCTGCAGGACTGGGATTCCTCTATTGCTGATTTTAAACTTTGCGGATATTGAAACCGAATGCATTTGATGGTATCATTTGCCTGTAAAAGGGCAGAAGGCCCGTCAAAGGAGAAACATGACTTACAGAAACTTGTACAACATAACAGAACGAGATTGTTCGGTACTTTTCGGAGAAGGAGAACCGATATTTTCGCGTGGAGACAAGACGGGGGTCAGACTGTCATAAAGTAAAGAAGGACAGTAATATATTGAGTATCAGACCGCTTGTCTCAAATGAGACAGGCGGTTTTTTAGAGGAAATGAAAATGCAGGATATTTTAGAGATCAAAGGAAAAGTAAATACAGCCATCGCATATGCAAAGGTCATCGAGGACGAAGCCATAGAGCAGATCAGAAGGATGTGCGACTACGAGCTTACAGAGGGTAGCCGCATCAGGATCATGCCAGACGTACACGCAGGAGCCGGCTGCACCATCGGTACGACCATGACAGTTATGGGCAAGGCCTGCCCCAATATCGTAGGCGTTGATATAGGCTGCGGGATGTATACGGTGCAGCTTAGCGAAAAGGATATAGATTTCGCAAAAGTCGATGAGGCAGCACACTATATCCCTTCCGGGATGAGCGTGTGGCCGGGAAGAGTGGAAAGATTCGATCTTACGAAGCTGACGTGCTACAGAGATCTTAAGGATTCTAAAAGGCTCGAAAGATCTCTCGGCACCCTCGGAGGTGGAAACCACTTCATCGAGG
>JAFZSM010000110.1 GCA_017619385.1 Bacillota bacterium | reverse complement strand
TTACAAAAGCAGAAAAGGTGAATCAATGGAATTAAGACCCGAAGAAATTTCAAAGATTATCCGCTCACAGATCAAGAATTACGACGTTAAGATCAACCAGTCCGAGACCGGTGTAGTAGTACTGGTCGGAGACGGTATCGCACGTGCCGCAGGACTTGACAACTGCATGGTAAACGAGCTTCTCGAATTTCCCACAGGAGTATTCGGAATGGCTCAGAACCTTGAGGAGAACTCCGTTTCCATCGTCATGCTCGGACCTGACGAAGGGATCAAAGAGGGAGATACGGTAAAGCGTACAGGCAGAGTTGTATCTGTTCCCGTCGGAGAAAAGCTCCTCGGTCGTGTCGTAAATGCCCTTGGACAGCCCATAGATGAGCAGGGACCCATCGATACGGACACATATGCTCCCATCGAAAGCCCCGCTCCGGGAATACTTGTTAGAAAGAGCGTTGATACACCTCTTCAAACCGGTATCAAGGCTATAGACGCCATGATCCCCATCGGAAGAGGACAAAGAGAACTTATCATAGGCGACCGTCAGACAGGAAAGACGACCATCGCCATCGACACTATCATCAACCAGAAGGGTAAAGATGTTATCTGTATCTATGTTGCCATAGGTCAGAAGCAGTCTACAGTAGCCCAGCTGGTAGGAAACCTGCAGGACGCAGGAGCCATGGACTACACCATCGTTGTATCCGCTACGGCTTCCGAACCTGCTCCGCTTCTCTATATCGCACCTTATTCAGGATGCGCCATGGGTGAGTACTTCATGCATCAGGGAAAGGACGTTCTCGTTATCTACGATGACCTTTCCAAGCATGCTGTAGCTTACCGTGCCCTGTCCCTTCTTATCAGAAGACCTCCGGGAAGAGAAGCATATCCGGGCGACGTTTTCTATCTCCATTCAAGACTTCTTGAAAGAGCGGCGAAGATGGCTCCCGAATACGGCGGCGGATCACTTACAGCGCTGCCCATCATCGAAACTCAGGCAGGAGATGTTTCCGCATATATCCCGACCAACGTCATTTCCATCACGGACGGTCAGATATTCCTGGAAACGGAAATGTTCCATTCAGGTATCATGCCTGCTATCAACCCCGGTATCTCCGTATCCCGTGTAGGAGGAGATGCTCAGATAAAGGCAATGAAAAAGGTTGCAGGATCCCTCAAGCTCCTCTATTCACAGTATATAGAGCTGAAGAGCTTCGCTCAGTTCGGTTCCGACCTTGATAAGGATACCAAGGACAGACTGGATCAGGGCGAAAGGATCGTTGAAGTCCTCAAACAGGGACGCAACGAGCCTTTGGATGTTGCTCACCAGGTTGCAATATTTTTCGCAGTAACCGGCGGCTATCTCGCGAGTGTTCCGGTCAACAAGATCCACGATTTCGAAGTCAAACTCTATCCGTGGCTCGATGCAAATCACGGACAGGTCCTCGAAAACATCAGAAAGACAGGAAAACTTTCAGACGAAGATACGGAAGAGCTCAAAGCAGCTATATCCGAAAGAGTCGCAGACTACTTAGCTACATTAGGATAGGAGACTGGAAATGGCCGGTTTATCTACCAAGGCAATTAAAAACAGGATCAAGAGCATGAACTCCACCCGCCAGATCACAAAGGCGATGGAGCTCGTTGCGGCAAGCAAACTCAGAGGAGCCCAGGCAAGGGCTGTCGCTATCAAGGAATACTTCACGACCTTTTATCAGGCCATGCAGGACATAGCGGCGTCTTCTTCGAATTTCGAATCCAAGTTCCTCAGCCCCACTCCCGGCGTAAAACCGCTGTATATAGTGATCGCCGGAGACAGAGGGCTTGCTGGCGGTTACAACAGCAATGTTTTCAGAATGACCATAGGAATGCCTCCCGAGGCAAAGGTCATCCCCATCGGAAAGCGCAGCGTCGAGTTCTTCAAGAAAAGACGCTATGAGATCGTCACCGATGACTACACCGAAGCAGCCATACTCAACACTGCTGACTGCTATTCCATAGCAGCTCTTGCAGCCGAGGGTTTCCTCAAAGGCGAGTATGACAGCTTGTTCGTCATCTACACGAATTTCATCAACCTGCTTTCCCAGAGCACTGAAAGGCTTCAGCTCCTGCCCTTCAACCTCGAAGAAAAAGAAGGGCCCAGGTCTGAAAAAGTCCTCTACGAGCCGGATGCGGAAACCGTGTTCGAACGCATCGTCCCCGAGTACCTCGGCGGTCTCATTTTCGGTGCCCTGAGCAAATCAATAGCATCTGAACAGGCTGCCAGACGCCAGGCCATGAACTCCGCAACAAAGAATGCCGACGAGATAATTGCCGAATTAGACTTGCAATACAACCGTGCTCGCCAAGGCGCGATCACTCAGGAGATCACTGAGATCGTTGCCGGCAGCAACGCACAATCCTGATTTGAAAGGAGAGATCCCTTGAGTACAAAGAATATAGGTACAATAGTTCAGGTTGTCGGACCGGTTCTCGATATCCGCTTCTCGGAAGAGAATCTTCCCGATCTTCTGAACGCTATAGAAATCGACAACAACGGCACAAAACTCACCGCTGAAGTCGCACAGCACATCGGAGGCGGCCTCGTTCGCTGCATTTCCATGAACGCTACAGACGGACTGGTAAGAGGACTCGAAGCCGTTGATACAGGCGGGCCCATCACAGTTCCCGTTGGCGATGAATGCCTCGGGCGCATGTTCAACCTCCTCGGCGATCCCATCGACGCCCAGGAACCGCCGAAAACAGAAATGAGACTTCCTATCCACAGACAGCCTCCTACATATGCGGATCAGCAGACATCATCTGAGATCCTCGAAACAGGCATCAAGGTCGTAGACCTTATCTGCCCCTATGCAAAGGGAGGAAAGATCGGTCTCTTCGGAGGCGCCGGAGTAGGAAAGACAGTTCTTATCCAGGAGCTCATTTACAACATAGCCACAGAGCACAACGGATATTCCGTATTCACAGGCGTAGGAGAGCGTTCCAGAGAAGGAAACGACCTCTACAACGAAATGAAGGAATCCGGAGTTCTTTCCAAGACAGCTCTCGTTTACGGCCAGATGAACGAGCCCCCCGGGGCAAGAATGAGAGTAGGTCTTTCAGGACTTACCATGGCAGAGTACTTCCGTGATGCCAAGCATCAGGACGTTCTTCTGTTCATAGACAACATATTCAGATTCACCCAGGCAGGTTCCGAGGTATCGGCGCTTCTTGGACGTATGCCGTCAGCTGTAGGTTACCAGCCGACGCTGGCAACGGAAATGGGAGCTCTTCAGGAGAGGATCACATCCACCAAAGAAGGATCCATCACATCCGTTCAGGCAGTATACGTTCCTGCAGACGACCTTACCGACCCTGCACCTGCAACGACCTTCGCTCACCTCGATGCTACGACGGTCCTCGACCGTGGTATCGCATCTCTGGGTATCTACCCCGCAGTAGATCCTCTTGATTCCACGTCAAGGATCCTGACTCCGGACGTAGTAGGACAGGAGCACTATGACGTAGCGCAGGCTGTTATAGGAATACTTCAAAGATACAAGGAACTTCAGGACATCATCGCCATCATGGGTATGGACGAACTCTCCGACGAAGATAAACTCGTCGTAAACAGAGCAAGAAAGGTACAGAGATTCCTCTCTCAGCCTTTCCACGTTGCAGAGCAGTTCACAGGTTACACAGGAGTGTATGTCCCCGTAAAGGAAACGATCAGAGGATTCAAGGAAATAGTCGAAGGAAAGCATGACGACATTCCTGAATCTGCATTCCTCTATGCAGGAACCATAGACGATGTAGTTGCAAAGGCAAAAGGCTGATATTATGAACACATTTCATCTAACTATAGTGACGCCGGACGGTTGTAAGTACGACGGTGATGTAGAAAGCGTGCAGATGCCCGCAGCGGAAGGATCCGTTCAGGTCCTTGCCCATCACGTCAATTTCGTTACGACTTTAGGTATGGGTCCCGCATCCATCGGGCTGGACGGGGGACACAGAAAAGCTGCGTGTATAGGCGGTATGTTTTCCATTACCGACAACGTGGCAAGGCTCATAGCTACCGCATTTGAGTGGGCGGATGAAATCGATATCGAAAGGGCGCAAAGCGCGCTGAAGCGAGCGGAAGATCAGTTGGAAAAGGCGGATATTTTACCGGCAGAAAAGACACTCGCCACAGCAGCCAAAGAAAGAGCCCTTGTAAGACTCAGCTGTGCAGATGCAAAGAAAGACTAAAAAATTTCTGACTAACTTAATAATTGTATTGATAATTTGCAGTGCGGTATATTATATCGCACTGCATGTTCATATTGGCAGCAATGAAGAAAAACCCCTGGAGCCCGCCCCGGAAACGGAGCTCGTCGTCCCGGAACCCGAAGTCTTCACTGAGCCCGAGATAGATGAAAACTATGGATCGGTGGGTTTCAACCTCGGAAGCTTCTTATGCAAAGATATATATATTAACGGCTATCACATCAACAACTGGCAGATAAAAGAACCCTTCGTATCCGTGGATGACGTCATCTACGTTCCCATGTCTGAAGTCATACAAAAGGCCCTTGGACTTTCCTTAAGCTTTGACGACGAAAGGCATTGGGTCAAATTTTCAAAAAGCGCTGCAGGGCCGTCCCTTGACTATGTGTACGAGGGAAACTGCGCCTGCAATCTTAAATACGAGGAGCTTTACTGGGGCCATCAGTACGTTTTCGGTGAAGAAGAGGTCCCCATGTACAGCGCTGCCACCACCAAAGAAGCCGAAGGAGTTTCGAGGACTCTGTATCTTTCCCTCGACGCGCTGAAAAGATACAGCGGCCTTGATTTTACTTATTATTGGGACCAGGTGGGCGGAATATATATAAGCACCCAAAGAGATATTCCTGCCAAGGATTATTATTGCGAAAACAACACGAAATACATAGAAGGAAGAGCCAGGTATATGATGTCCGTGAATCCGGAACTCTCTTATGAAACGGCTCTTTATTACGAATATCTTTTCAGGCACGAGGCAGCGGTATATACTTATTGCGAAGAGGATATGCTCATGGGCATATGCCAGACCGAAAGCCGTTTCGAGCATACGGCTGTCTCTGAAGTGGAAGCAATCGGCCTCATGCAGGTCATGCTCGTCTACGCTGAAGAAGACGGCTACACCCTCGAGATGATAAGGCAGCCTCATTACAATATCCAAAGAGGTGCCAGCTGGCTCGAGATGTTCATAGAATACTGTGACTGCGATCCGCAGCTGGGGCTTGCAGCATACTACCTTGGGCCCGGCAATCTCTACAACCAGATAAACGAATACGGGACTTACGATTCCAATTACGCAGACGTGTGCAATTATCACAGAAGTGTGTTAGAATCATTTGCAGCGGACAGTTACAGCAATACGTTCATCAATTACACGGGACAATGAATTACAAAGTCAGACTGGATATCTTCGAAGGTCCCTTCGACCTGCTCGTCTACCTTATAGAAAGAGCCAAGATGAGCATCTATGACATTCAGATATCCGAGATCACAACTCAATATATGGACTACGTCAAGGGGATGGAGGACCTGGACATTGAACTTGCCCAGGATTTCATGGTCCTTGCGGCCGAACTCATACAGATCAAGACCCGCATGCTCCTGCCTTCCGAAAAGGTAAAGGACGGGGAGCTTGTCGTGGAAGAAGACCCAAGAGCCGAACTCGTCCAAAGGATACTTGAGTACAAGCAGTTCAAGGAGATGGCATATTTCCTTTCCCAGCAGGAGGAGATAACATCCCACGTCCACGAAAAACCCGCAGAGGATCTTTCAGTATATGCAGGAGAGCCGGAAGAGATCATAAGCGGCAGTCTAAATGAATTCGCCCAGGCCTTCATGGAGTTCATCTTAAAGAAGCAGCGCATCGAGGAAATGCACAAGGTCTACGAGAGGATAGAGCGCCAGAAACTGTCCATGGAAAAGCGCATAAACCAGGTCAGGACCATACTGGACGAAAAGCGCACTGCAAGCTTTTCGGAGCTCATCGAGGGAGATAACACAAATTTCAACAAGGTGATCACTTTCATGTCCATACTGGAACTTCTCAAGGACAGATCCATCACTGCGGAGCAGAAAAAACGCTACGGGGACATAGTCCTCAGAAAGGCTGAAAATATATGACTAAGGAAAAGATAAAATCGGCTCTTGAATCCATACTCTTCGTGTGGGGCGACCCTTTGGAAGCAAAGACGTGTGCAGAGCTTTTCAATATGCCCGTTTCCGATATGGTGCACATATTGAGAGAAATGGCCAATGACTATGAGGAAAAAGGGAGCGGTCTGCGTATAAGGGAGATGGACAGGAGCTTTCAGCTGTGCACGGCAGCGGAGAACGACGACTATATCCAGCTCCTCTGCACCCCTGCAAGGAAAAAAAGACTTTCCCAGCCGGCTCTTGAGACGCTGGCTATCATTGCTTACAAGCAGCCTGTGACCAAAGCCCAGATAGATTCCATAAGAGGCATAAGATCCGACAGAGTCCTTGAAGGACTTATGGCAAAAGGCCTTATAGCAGAGCAGGGCAGGAGCACCGCCATTGGAAGACCTTACCTTTACGGCACTACCAAGGAGTTTTTGAAACTCTTCGGCTTTGAGACTCTGGCTGACCTTCCCGAGATAGAGAATATAGACGATCTGGTCATGGAAGAGGATGCGTGGGGCGAGATCTCCCCCGACCAGCTCACCATGCCCATAGAAGATAAATGATTGCAAAGGCCGCGCGAAAGCGCGGCCTTGAATGCTTTATCTGATTTGCTTTGCGTATAACGGTTACAATATCATATAAACATCACAACTGTGATTGTCTATAGTAACAATATATTACAAGCATACCGACTAAAACAGCGGCAGTATATTATCTCGCTTAATATTGCCATTCCTAATGGGACTTATAGAGTCAAAAGAGTCACTATTTGAATCCCATACTATTTGGTATACTCAATGTGAGGGGGGATGTAAGATAAATAACTAACAGTGGTTTGGTTGAGTGCTATTTGTGTTGAGTATAAAGGGAGAAACAAAATGAAACAAAGAATGTTATCAATTATACTATGTTTTACAATGGTTATGGTACCGTTTTGCAGTTGCTATGCAAACAGCAAAATGTCAGAATGGTCTGAGGAACTAATATGCGACGGTACCAAATATATTATTGAACATTGTCATAATGAAGAATGGTATATAATCGATGTCACAGATACTAATCTAAACGAAGTTTCTCAAGTGAAAAGAAATCTTATTACCAACGATATTTATCTAAATGGAGATCTCATAGGTTACAGTATTCCCTGTGTGGGAGGAAAACAAACTGATGTATTGAGGGGTGTGAATGATATCTGGATAACTTTATCTTCTGGAAGTACAGAAGTTTCATTTGCACAAGCAGCAACCTATGTTATTGTAGCGACAATATTGGCTAGTATTTTAAACCCAATGGTTGGTATTGCGGGTGTGATTTCCGCAATGGGAACGGCCACACTTGCGGCATTAGCTGGTTTGACGGTCGGTTGTACTGTTTCGATGACACTTCAGTACGCAAACGCTTCTTTAACTCAACAAATATACAGAAACATATGGTACGTTTCACATGACGATACAACAGAAGGACCTTTCTTATACAGTTGGATTGTTCAAGCGGAAGTATAATGAGTGACATGCTATGAAAACAGCGTCAAAGTATTTGGGATATAGCGTTAAATTTGCTTTAGTTGCATATGTGATAAGTATTGTAGTATATCTGTTTGGTTATAAGCAAATTGCTATATTAGCACTACAATTAGTTTCAGTAGCATTGCTTATTTCGACTATTATTATTGCGGCAATTTCGTTGATTCAAGTTGTCAAAGATCTTATTCGTCACAATGAGGAGTAAAGCGTGACATCTATGTAAGCTGAAAAGAGTAGAGACCGGATTGTCCGATCTCTGCTCTTGTTTATCGGCAGTATTTCTCCATTGCCTTCAGAAGGTTCCTGACCTTCTCTGAATCGCCGTTTTCACGCTCTTCGTCCACCTGGTCTTCTTTATGAAACACTGAATAACTATGTTAATGTATTGGTACTCTGTTCATGTTTACAAGTCCTAATTGGAATGGTAATATTATGTATAAGGAGGGTTTGGGTATGACAATCAGCGATTTGAATGCCTTCACATACGTAGCTGCGACTGAGAATATTACTACTGCAGCAACTGTACTTGGTATAACGGAATCAGGACTCAGCAAAACGATAAGGCGAATGGAGGATGAACTTGGTTATTCATTGTTTCTCAGACGTAACAATCGTCTATATTTAACGGAAAAGGGTAGAAATGCCCTTAAAATAAGCAGAAGCATATTAGATCTATGGCAAGAGCTAAACTCTATCGATAAAGCAAAAGCCTGTAAAGGAATAGATGTTTATTCAACAGATATATGTCTTCTTCAGAATTTGTCTTGTTATATTGCAGAAAAAGAGGTTTTCTCAGGTGTTGTAATTACAGATCATTTGACTAATAGGATGAGCATCAAAAACGCTGTCAAGAGCAATGGCTGTGATTTTTTAGTTACTTTAGAGCCTATAGACTATCCTTCAGATACGTATATTACAAGACAGCACATGGAGTCATTTGTCATAGTGCTCAAAAAGGGATCGATACAATCAGAATCGATTTCAATCGGATATTTCGATGCAAAGACACTATTATCATTGGATAAAAACGGTCCGATAATGCATATCTTTGAGAGAGTGGCTAGAAATCATGGCGCGGATATCCATATCAGTTATCAAATAGATACTGCAATCTTTTATACGAAAATCTATAATTCTTCACTCCCCGCATTACTTACGAAGACTGCCGCTAAAAGACTGGATCAATCACTTGTAGATATAATTGACATTGAAGAAGACGGTTTTTCTTTCCCTGTTTATATTTCCGCAAAGAGAAAGTATCGGAAGTTTATCTGATTTGCTTTGCGTATAACGGTTTCAATATCATATAAACATCACAACTGTGATTGTCTATAGTAATAATGTATTACAAGCATACCGATTAAAACAGCGGCAGTATATTACCTTGCTTAATATTGCCATTCCCAATGGGACTTGTCGAGTCAAAAGAGTCACTATTTGAATCATATACTATTTGGTATACTCAATGTGAGGGAGGATGTAAGAGAAATATTTAGTAGTGATTTATTTGAGTGCAATTTGTGTTGAATGTGAAAGGAAAAAAGTGATGAAAAGAATGATATCGTTATTAATTGCTTTACTGATGGTGTTTTCTTCAAGTGTACTTGTTTTCGCAGGTGAAGATGACTACTGGCACCATTTGGGTGGATCACTACTATACTGAGATTATATAGAGCGTGACAGTATTGAGATAATGGCAGAGAGGTTATGTTAAATGAAAAAACATTTTAAGTATCAAAACTATATAGTAAGATACATTTTGGATGTTGTAACGACTTTGGTCCTTTTTATTCTTGGCATCCACATTTTTCTAAAGTGTTGGATGATTCTTTCCGGTGCTGACGCTATAAGCATAGAAATGTTTGCCATGCTTAGTACAGACAAAGTGAAAGGATCTTTGCTCCTGTTTGGAGCTGCCATATATATGATCATTATTCTTGCATACAAACGTATCATATATCCTGAGATCACATCAAAAACAAAGCTTTTTGTGAGGGATGGATATTATGAAGCAGGATCCGGACATTTACATATCCATACAGCATCCAAAGATTATAAGTTTGATGATATAGATTCGATCACAGTAGTGCGTCCGAAAGAATATATACAGCAATACGGTTATGCAAAGATAGATTTTGCTGCAGCTCCGGTAAGATACATGATGGACGGAAAGATAGTTATAAAGGGTAACGATGAAAAGTGTATCATATACGTCTTCTCGGACAATTCTTCAAAGGATTCTTTGTCTTTCTCTGATTTCACAAATGATATTATATCATCATTCGCTAGCCTCAGGGTCAAAAGTGAGACAGTAAAAATGATTGAATATGAATAATAAACAAGTCTGTTATGTAAGCTGAAAAGAGCAGAGACCGGATCTTCCGGTCTCTGCTAATGTTTATCTGCAATACTTTTCCATGGCTTTCAGAAGATTCCTGACTTTCTCGGAATCGCCGTTTTCAAGCTCTTCGTCCACCTGATCTTCTATCATCATGATGCCCGTGGAGTTTATGGCCGATTTCACGGCTGACATCTGTATCAAAACATCGGACGGATCCCTGTCGTCTTCCACCATCCTTTTAACGAATTCCATATGTCCTATGGCTCTTGATATCCTGTTTAAGACTGCCTTTTTTTGCTTGTCATCCATTGTTCCGTCTCCCTTTGATACATTATTTTAACACGACAGCTGAGATAAAAAAACCCCCATGGGGGTTTACCGTTCGGTCGATGAATGATAAAATTACAAGTTAGTAAAGGCAGATATCGATCTGCTGCTTGCTATTGATAACGAACAACGCGCAGCCCGGCGCGCCAGATCTTAAAAGAGCAAAAGATAAAAGGAGAGATAAAATGCACGATTTTGCAGGACATGAACACGCACATATGCACGAAGCCATCACGGCTTTTGACAGCAAGGAACAGGCACTGGCTCTTGTATCCTATATGCTTGAACACAACAAAGCTCACACAGAAGAACTACATGAGATATGCCATAAGTTAGAGGCATCGGGAGAGAAGGAAGCAGCGTTCCTTGTGGACGATGCAGTAGATCACTTCAGAGAGGGAGATACGCTTCTTGAAGCAGCCCTTGAGGCATTGAAAAAGGAGAAATAAAATGTGCCTTTCAACAGCATACAAGCTCATCCCCGGGGAAGAGGATGAGAAGATCTGCGAATTCATAAGCGAAGTCAAGGTAGAAGGAGACAAGATCATCCTGACAGATATAATGGGCAAGGAGATCGAAGTTCCCGGAGTCATCAGATCCATGGATTTCGTAGGAAGCAAACTGTATATCGGAGCTTAAAAGCCATGCAGTACGAGATGATAAGGGAGATCTTCAACGAATGCGCCAACAACCAGATGAGAGACGTGTTCGTTCAGGAGATAGAAACGGACGATCCCAAAAAGTACGTTGAGGATTATCTTTCAGGCAAAGATATCGAGCTCGACGAAGACGTTCTCAAGAACGGAGATATCATAATCAACGTGAACGTATCGGGACTTCGTCAGCGTTTCAGTTTCACATCCATAGACTAGTTAGCAAACAGTATCCGGAGCGGGACCTTTAAGGCCCCGCTCTTTGTTTTTTTTACCAATACATATGTCTTAATTTTTTAGGATTTTTACTTGTATTTACCTCTGATTAATGGCAAAATGAAACGCTGATTTCTGTTGTAATTTCAAGCAGATTGGTTTATTATTAACGTGTATCGTTTTGTTTATAAAAACGAGCTAGAGAAGGAGGAAATTTTAATGGCATTTAAACGCACACCACAGACCTTTAACTGCTCTATGAATGAGGTAACATTCGGAACAGGAGAAAAGGCAGTTACCATCGGTGGCGAGAATGTATACCCGCTGTATACATTCGATGGAGAAATCAAAAACAAAGTAGCTATCGGCGTAGAGATCACCGATAACGGATTCGATGCAAGCGTTCCCGGAATCGCAGAATTCTATGCAGGCTGCGAAGGAATGGCTGCCATCGCAAAGAGAGCATCTGAGATGCCCGGAGCAAGCTTCGTAGTACTGACCCTTGAAGGTGCAGACCCCAACGGACAGAACAAGTCCATCGAAGAGTGCGCTGCTATCGCAAAGGAAGTTGCAGACGCTATCGATTGCCCGCTGGCAGTACAGGGATGCAAGAACATCGAAAAGGATACGGAGCTCTTCTCCAAAGTAGCAGAGCTCTGCGCAGGAAAGAACATACTTATCGTATCCGCAAGACAGGAAGACTACAAGACAGTCGCAGCATCCGCGGTCATGGCATACGGCCAGAAGATGTCCGCAGAATCCGCTGTAGATATCAACCTTGCAAAGCAACTCAACGTTCTTATCAGCCAGATGGGTATCGCAGCTGAAAACTGCGTACAGAACGTAGGTTCCGCAGCAGCCGGTTACGGATTCGAATATGTAGCATCCACTCTTGACCGTGTTGTCGGCGCGGCTCTCACACAGAACGACGGAATGCTCCAGATGCCTATCGTTACACCGGTCGGCGGAGAATCCTGGGTCGTAAAAGAATCCACTGCTTCCGAAGAAGATGTTCCCGAATGGGGATCAAGAGAAGAAAGAGGTATCGAAATGGAAGTATCCACAGCAGCTGCCTGCATCATAGGCGGATCCAACGCTGTGTTCATGAGACACCCCGAAGCAGTCAAGACTATAGCAAATCTCGTAAACGCGTTAATGTAGGAAAGGAGGCTCACTTACAATGGCACTTAAAGGAATTGACATCTTTAAACTCACACCGAAGAAGAATTGTAAAGAATGCGGCAGCCCGACCTGCATGGCATTCGCTATGAAAGTAGCTCAGGGTTCTGCAGATATCTCTGCATGTCCCTATATGAGCGATGAAGCAAAGGCACAGCTCTCCGAGGCAACAGCACCTCCCATGAAGACCATAAAGGTCGGAGCAGGCGAGTGCGAACACACACTCGGCGGAGAAACAGTGCTCTATAGACATGAAGCAACATTCGTACAGAGACCGCTCTTCGGAGTATGCCTCTGCTCTGACTGCGTCGATGAAAAGCTCGAAAATACACTCAAAGTAGATTATGAGCGTATCGGCGAAAGAGAATATGTTGAAGTACTCTATCTCATATACAAGGGAGACAAGGACGCATACCTTGAGCTGGTCAAGAAGTCCATGGGCAAGGGCAGACTCCTCGTTCTCGACTGCAAGGATGCAGACGCTGCAGCAGCAGCTCTTGAAGTCTGCGGAGCAGACAAGCCCATCCTCAACGGAGCAACACCTGAGAACTATCAGGCAATGAGCGAACTCGCAAGCAAGTGCGGTGTAGTCCTCGGAGTAGGTGCAGCTGATCTTGATGCTCTTTATGACACAGTAGCAGCTCTTGAGGCAGCAGGAAACAAAAACCTGATCCTAGACGTTACCGGAGCCGATGCAAAGGAATCACTTTCCAATGCAGTTCAGGTAAGACGTGCAGCTCTCAAGAATCAGGACAGAACATTCGGATATCCGTCCATCGTAAACCTTGCAAAGCTTGCTAAGGACGATCTCCACACACAGGTAGCTCTCGCTTCCGTATTCATCCTCAAGTATGCATCCATCATCGTGATGCAGGAGATGACATATGCCACAGCACTTCCGCTCTACGGCCTCAGACAGAATATCTTCACAGATCCTCAGAAGCCTATGAGAGTGGAACCCGGTATCTATCCTTTGAACGGAGCAGATGAGAACGCACCTTGCGCAGTGACCACAGACTTCGCCCTCACATACTTCCTCGTATCCGGCGAACTCGAGCGCAGCGGAGTTCCTGTAAACCTCCTCATCTCTGACGGAGGCGGATATTCCGTACTGACATCCTGGGCCGCAGGAAAGTTCTCTGCAGGCACCATCGACAAGTTCCTCAAAGAACAGGACATCGAAGGAAAGATCAAGAGCAGAACTCTTATCATTCCGGGCAAAGTCGCAGTTCTCAAGGGCGAACTCGAAGAGAAGCTCCCCGGCTGGGAGATCAAAATCTCTCCGAACGAGGCATCCGGACTTGTCAAGTTCATGAAGGACCTTTAATTCTAGAATTTTAATTATATAAGGAGGCCACTATGGCAAGATTTATCACAATCGGTGAAAGAATTCACTGCATTTCTCCTACCATCAAAAAGGCTATGGAAGAAATGAATCCGGAACCCATTCTCAAGAGAGCCAAAGAGCAGATCGCTTGCGGCGCGACCTATCTTGACGTCAACATCGGTCCGGCGGAAAAGAACGGCGTAGAGCTCATGCAGTGGGCTGTACAGCTCATTCAGAGCGAGTGCAACAACATTCCTCTTTGCCTTGACACAGCAAACCTCAAGGCCATCGAGGCTGGCATCGCAGTTTACAACAGAGCGAACGGAAAGCCCATCGTAAACTCCGCAGATGCAGGCGACAGACTTGACCGTATCGATCTTGCTGCAGCAAATGATGCTATTTGTATAGCTCTTTGTGCAAAGCAGGGTATCCCGTCCAACAACGACGAGCGTATGGAATATTGCCAGACCATGCTCGAAAGAGGTATGGAACTGGGCATGGATCCTTCAGATCTTTGGTTCGATCCGCTGTTCCTCGTTATCAAGGGCAACCAGGACAAGCAGATGGACGTTCTTGAGTTCATCAAACAGCTTTCCGACATGGGATTCAACTCCACAGGCGGACTTTCCAACGTATCCAACATGGCACCCAACGAGATCCGTCCTATCATGGACAGCGTAACGGTAGCTATGGCTATGTACAACGGACTTACTTCTGCTATAGTCAATCCTTGTGATAAGAGACTCATGGAGACCATCAAGACAGCAGACATCATCAAGAACGAAATGATGTATGCAGACTCCTATCTCGATCTGTAATTAAAGTTATATATAAGGGGCTGCCGGATCTTCGGCATGCCCCTTTTTATAGCAGTAGATATCCCCCTCGGGGGATAGTAGAAAGTTGAAAGGCGGTAAATTATCATGAGTGTATTAACTGATCTGATCTACGGCGGTTCCAATGCCGTAGCAGGCCTTACGGAAGGCGCAGTCAATGCCGCTATTGAAAAATACGGCGCTGACAAGGAAGTCAAGATGCCCGGAACGGCATATTATCTTCCGACCATTTATGCGGCTACAGGTGTCAAAGTAGAAAAACTCGGCGATCTGCCCGCATGCGTAGGCGTACTCAAGTCCCTTATAACCAACCAGGAAGATCTCGGACAGGCTCTCAACGCAGGTCTTGCCACAGCAGTAGGCGCCGAGATCCTCGAAGCTTTGAAGTATGTTGAAAATGAAGATCCCTATGCAAATGAGAGCGGCATAGGCTTTGTCCCCGATCCCATCATCAGATCCCTCGGCGTTCCTCTCGTAACGGGAGACATCCCCGGCGTAGCAGTAGTGCTCGGAAAAGCTGAGAACCCTGCAGACGTAGCGGACGTTGTAAGAGATTATCAGGACAAGGGTCTCATGACCTTCATGGTAGGCGACGTCATCGAGCAGGTGGCAGAAGGCGGAGTCAAGATGGGTCTTGAATACCGTGTAATTCCTCTGGGACATGACGTGACTTCCGTCATCCACGTAGTAACGGTTGCAGTAAGAGCAGCTCTTATATTCGGAAACCTCGAACCCGGTAACCTCGGAGGACTCCTCGAGTATACCAAGAACCGTGTTCCGGCATTCGTAAATACCTTCGGAGCCATCGACAGCGTAGTCGTCTCTGCAGGCGCAGGCGCCATAGCTCTCGGATTCCCCGTAGTAGTCGACATAGACCTTGGCGAGAACCAGGTGCCCGGTGCTCTTGAAAGCGTTCTCGACCACAAAGAGACCGTAGCAAAGTCCCTTGAACTCAGAAACATCAAGGTAAAAGCCAAGGCTGTACAGCTGCCTGTAGGTTTTGCAGCAGCCTTCGAAGGCGAGATCATCAGAAAGAACGATTGCTACGTTGAGTTCGATTCAGATCACAACCCGACATGCGAGCTTCTCAGAATGGTAGAAGATCCCAATGAGATCGAAGACCACAAGATCGAGATAGTGGGACCGGACGTACCTGAAAATGCAGCAGAGCTCATCAGAATGCCTCTGGCGACTACCGTAAGAGTATACGGCGCCAAGATGCAGCCTGACTTCGAATCCGTTATCGAGAGAAAGATCCACTCCTGGTTCAACTATGTTGAAGGAATGTATCACACGGGTCAGAGGAACCTCTTCAGGATCCGTATCTCTAAGGATTCCTTCGGAAAAGGTTTAAGGCTTAAAGATCTGGGCGAAGTTCTTTACAGCATGATCATGGATGAATTCGGTGAAGTAGTCGACAAATGCGAAGTGACTTTCATCACGGACAAGGAAAAAGTAGAGAAGTTCCTCGAAGAAGTTGCAATGCCCATCTATGATGCAAGAGACGACAGACTCGCATCCCTGACAGATGAGAGTGTAGATACGTTCTACACATGCATACTCTGCCAGAGCTTTGCTCCTTCTCATGCCTGCATCGTAACGCCTGAAAGACTGGGACTCTGCGGAGCTGTTTCCTGGCTCGATGCAAAAGCCGGATATCAGCTTAAGCCCACAGGACCCAACCAGCCCATCAAGAAGGAAAGATGTACAAACGAGAAGACCGGAGCTTATGAGACTGTAAACGAGGCCATAGGCGAGGCAACTCACGGCGCAGTTACTCAGGTCACACTTTACTCCATAATGGAAGACCCGATGACATCCTGCGGATGCTTCGAGTGCATTTCCGGAATTGAGCCCATGTCCAACGGACTTGTGGTAGTCAACAGAGAGTACAAGGGCATGACTCCTACCGGTATGACCTTTGGTGAACTCGCTTCCATGACAGGCGGCGGAGAGCAGACACCGGGCTTCATGGGTCACGGCAGACACTTCATTTCCTCTAAGAAGTTCGCATATGCAGAAGGCGGTATCTCCAGAATAGTCTGGATGCCCAAGGAACTTAAGGACGACGTAGCCGAAAGGCTCAACAAGACAGCAAAGGAAGTCCTCGGAATCGACAACTATACCGACATGATAGCTGACGAGACCATAGCAGAGGATGCCGATGCCCTTATGTCCTTCCTCCAGGAGAAGGGTCATCCCGTACTGAGCCTTGACCCGCTCATGTAACGAGCGCAGATGTAGAAAGTGACAATTTGGAGAGTTTTATTTCACTAAATTGACAATTTTCTAATGCAAAAATATTGAGTATAATAGTCCGTGGGGCATTGCCCTACGGACTATTTTATACTTTCAGGAGACATAATATACATGAAGTACACAGCTATTTTCAAAGTGGAAGGCGGCGGAGACGTAAAGTGTCATGCAGAGCCCGGTGAAAATATTCTAGAGATCGCTCAAAAAGCAGGGGTAAAGATAGACGTTCCCTGCGGAGGCAACGGAACCTGCGGCAAATGCAAGATGCGCATAATGTCAGGCTCACTTAGTTATGACAAGGGCTCGGGGCAGCTTTCTGATGACGAGTTTGAAGATAACTGGAGACTGGCCTGCCAGGCTACCATGGAAGCTGACGTCATGCTCTGGATCCCTGCCGCTGCTTCGGATTACATCAGCGGCATCGTCACATCCGGCCTCAGAACACCGGAAGAGCTCAAAAAGTACAATGAGATGCTGGATGAACTCTTTACTCACGACCTTAAAAAAGGCGTTCAGGAAAAGGGCTACGGTATAGCTGTGGATATTGGTACCACTACCAATGCGGTAACGCTTCTCGATCTTCAGACAGGGACCATACTGTCAAGAGGAACTGTAGGAAACGGCCAGATAAGATACGGCGCTGACGTCATAAACAGGATAATTCAGCAGGGACGTCCCGGCGGAAGAGACAGGCTCCAAAAAGCCGTTCTTGAGGAAACGCTAATTCCGCTTTTCGAAAAGGAAATAAAGGCTGCCGGTATAGATCCCATGGAAATTACGAGGATAGTCATAGCCGGCAATACGACCATGGAGCACCTTCTCGTAAAGGCCAACGGAGACAGCATCAGACTCATGCCTTTCCAGCCGGAATTTTTGGAGCATGAACCGATGAAAGCATCGGAACTGAGGCTTCCTGTCAATCCGGATGCTAAGGTCATCCTTGCTCCTAACGTAGGTTCCTACGTAGGTGGAGACATCACTGCCGGTGTTCTTTCAGCGCTTCTTTGGGATAAGGAAGAGATGTCGCTCTTCATAGACCTCGGAACCAACGGTGAACTCGTTTTCGGCAACAAGGACTACATGCTCACCTGTGCCTGTTCTGCAGGCCCTGCCTTTGAAGGCGGAGACATATCCTGCGGAATGAGAGCTTCAAGAGGCGCCATAGATTCCTGTGTCATACACAGGCAGACTCTCATGCCTTTGGTCACCACCATAAACAAGGGAAGGCCTGCCGGTATGTGTGGTTCCGGACTTATCGATGTCATCGCCGAGCTTTACAAGGTTGGAGCCATAGATGCAAAGGGCAAGTTCATAAGAGAAGACAAGCGTATAAGAGACGACGGATACGGAGATAAGGAATACGTGCTCTTCTATGCAGACGAATCGGCAACGGGACGTGACATATTCATTTCCGAATCTGATATAGATAACTTCATAAGGGCAAAGGGAGCCATCTTCTCGGCTGCCCGTACCATGCTAAAATCCGTGGATATGCACGTTACTGACATAGACAGGATCGTCATAGCGGGAGGTATAGGTTCCGGCATCAACATGGAGAACGCCATGCTCATAGGCATGCTTCCCAAAGCCGACCTTTCCAAGTACAGCTATATAGGCAATTCCTCCCTTACGGGAGCCTGCGCCATGCTCATTTCAGACGATGCGACGGAAAAAGTCTACGATATTGCTCACAATATGACGTATATCGAACTCTCCACGGAACCGGGCTACATGGACGAGTTCTCAGCAGCCTGCTTCATACCCCATACGGATTCGACCTTGTTTGAATAAGAAAAGCAACACTCAGGCGGTGCCTTCATCGGGCGCCGCTTTTTTCATGCCCTGAATGCTATTTGCAGCGTATCTATGGTACAATGTGAAAGATAATTATCTAAAGAGGAACGATATCATGAGAGATACTCAGAAAAGAACATATTCAATGGTCATAACGGCTATGCTCATGGCAGTGGGTATGGTACTTCCCTTTCTTACGGGACAGATCCAGGCCATAGCCAAGATCATAAGCCCACTTCACATACCTGTGCTCATCTGCGGCCTTTGCTGCGGATGGAAGTGGGGACTTGCGCTGGGAGCTGTGCTTCCCCTCCTAAGGGGCCTCATTTTCGGCATTCCCGTATTTCCCACCTCCGCTCTTCCCATGGCTTTCGAACTTGCAGCTTACGGACTCATCACGGGCCTTATGTATGCATTCCTGCTTAAAAAGAGCAAAAAGGGAAATCACCTTCCCCTTATACTCTGTTCTCTTGTAACTGCAATGATTTTGGGAAGGTTCGTAGGAGGAGCAGCAAAGGCGCTTTTCCTTGCGTTAGGCATCATAGGAAGCAAGACGCCCTTCACCTTTGCAGCATTTTTCACAAGCTACTTCGTATCCACAGCCCTCGGGGCTCTTATCCATATAGTCGTAATCCCCATGGTGGTCCTGGCCCTTGAAAAGGCGAAACTTTCGCCCATGGTGATGCATTAATTGCAGGTAATATTATATGAAAACCCTTTATCTCGAATGCAATATGGGAGCAGCCGGCGATATGCTAATGGCTGCTCTTTACGAACTTTTGCCGAACGGGCAGTCCTTCACAGACAAAATGAATATGCTGGGGATCCCCGGCGTAGAGCTGAAGGCCGAAAAAACGTCGAAATGCGGCATACAGGGCACCCATATGAAGGTCAGCGTCTATCATATGGCGGAGTCCTCCGAAAACCACAGCCACAGCCATAATCATCTGCCCGAAATATGTTCGCTCATAGACAGTCTGGATCTTCCCGGAAACGTAAAAAAGGATGCCAAAGAAGTGTACGGACTCATAGCAGATGCCGAGAGCAAGGTGCATGGGCAGCCCGTCAGCGAAGTACATTTCCATGAAGTAGGGGCTCTTGATGCGGTGGCAGACGTGGTAGGCGTGTGCCTTCTTATGGATTTGATAGCGCCTGATGAAGTCCTGGCTTCACCGGTCCATGTGGGCTTTGGATCCGTAAAGACCATGCACGGGATCCTTCCTGTTCCAGCCCCTGCTACAGCCCTTCTTTTGAAGGGCATTCCCGCCTACGGAGGGCAGATAGAAGGAGAGCTTTGCACTCCCACAGGAGCTGCCCTTCTTAAGCATTTTGTTTCCCGTTTCGGCGAACGTCCCGTCATAACTGCAAATGATATCGGCTACGGCATGGGCACAAAAGATCTTGAAAGAGCCAACTGTTTAAGAGCCTTCCTCGGAGAAAAGGAAGGGGAAAGAGAAGCCGTAACGAAACTCGAATGCAATCTCGATGACATGACAGGTGAAGACATAGGCTTTGCCATGGAACAGCTTTTCAAAGAAGGGGCAAGGGATGTATACACCCAAGGAATAGGCATGAAAAAGAACCGTCCGGGCATCATGCTTTCCGTCATCTGCCTTCCCGAAGATGCAGACAGACTGGCACAGGTCATGATGAAGCACACTACGACTTTAGGCATACGCCGCCAGGATATGAGCCGTTATTACCTGTCAAGAAAGACAGAAACGGTGGATACGCCTCTGGGTTCTGTGAGAGTCAAAACGTCCTCGGGAATGGGGGTAAAAAGGAGCAAGGCAGAGTATGAAGACCTGGCGAAGATAGCAGAGGAAAAAGGCCTCTCGCTTTCAGAGGTCAGGGACAGATTGGATGATATCAAATAGGCAAAAATCACTATTTACAAGGGCCCAAAAAGCCCTTTTTTTGTTTGTTTTCCCTATATCAGCCTCCTGTTTGTGTATTGAATTAAACGGCGGAAAGCGATAAAATAACTGTGTATGTAAAAGCCGCAAAAAGCGGCTGGAAAGGAAGTTTTATCTATGAAAAAAGTATTAGCGATCGTTCTTGCTCTTGTCATGGTGCTTTCATTTGCAGCATGCGGCAAGAAAGAGCAGGCTGTTGAGAACATTCCCGAAGGCTGGGAAGAGTTCGCAGATCTGATCAAAGCTGCACGTGAAGACGGAGAACTCGTTGTTTACGGCGGATGCGAAGAAGAGTATCTTTCTGCAGTATGCCAGAACTTCGAGACGATGTTCGGAGTACACGTAGAGTTCCAAAGACTCTCCACTTCCGAGATCCTTGCAAAGGTACAGGAAGAGAACGGAAACCCCTCTGCTGACGTTTCCTTCGGCGGAACCACAGATCCTTACAACGAAATGGTTCTCGCAGACCTTCTCGATGCATACGATGCAAAGAACGCAAGCCACCTTCTCTCCGACAAGTATAAACAGGCTGACGGAAAGTGGTACGGCATCTACACGGGAATGCTGGGATTCTTCTACAACAAGGATGAGATCGAAAGACTCGGAGTAGCCATCCCCCAGGATTTCGCAGACCTCACAAAGCCCGAATACAAGGGACTCATCTGGTCTTCCAACTACAACACGGCAGGAACAGCAAAGCTCGTTGTAAACACAGCTATCCAGAAGTACGGCCATGACGAAGGTATCCAGTACCTCGTAGACCTTGACAAGAACATCGAAGTCTACACCAAGTCCGGTTCCGGTCCTTCAAAGAACGTGGGCCCCGGCGAGTGCGCTATCGGTATCGGTTTCCTCCACGACGGTATCTATCAGATCGTGGACAACGGCTACACCAACATCGGTCTTGTTCTTCCTTCTTCCGGAACGACCTGCGAGATCGGAGCTACAGCTATCCTCAAGGGATGCAAGCACCCCAATGCTGCAAAACTCTGGATCGAGTATGCCCTTTCTCCCGACTGCGTCAACCTCGCAAAGGAGAACGGTTCCTATCAGTTCCTCGTTATCGACAATGCAGAGCAGCCTCAGGCAGCAAAGGACTACGGTCTTGATCCGAGCCTTGCAATGGATTACGATTTCGAAGACGCTGCACAGAACAGCAAGACCTACATCTCCGAAGTTATGGACGCCATCGCAAAGGCAGGCGGAGATACCGGAGACGGCAGATTCCAGACAAAGTAATTTATCCGTATGAAAGGGACGGCAGTTTGATGCTGCTGCCCCTTCTTTTTTCATTATTCCTACCGAAAGGAGCCTGTTATGGCTAATTCTCAGGGAAAAGCTCTGGACAGAAAGAAGCTGCTCGGGGACCCCATAATGGTCATGACCATAGTGGTCCTCATAACCTTCCTCACTCTGTTCATCCTTTATCCTCTGGCGATACTGCTTGTTGACAGTTTCGTCGGAGACGGAAGCTTTGGAATATCCGTATTCCAAAGGATATTCAAAATAGCGACCTTCAAAAAAGCTATAGGCAATACCTTAAAGATAGGCATGGTCGTAGGATTTTTGTCCACCATGATAGGCCTTTTGTTTGCCTATGTGGAGGTCTACGTAAAAATGGGGAAATTCGCAGGCGGTCTTTTCAAGACCATATCGCTTTTGCCTGTAGTTTCTCCTCCCTTCGTACTATCCCTTTCAATGATCATGCTTTTCGGAAAAGCAGGTATCATCACGAGGTTTCTTCTCAAGATCTATGACAACAGCGTCTACGGATACTGGGGCATAGTCATAGTCCAGACTCTGACTTTCTTCCCCGTATGCTACATGATGCTCAAAGGTCTTCTCAAGAACATCGATCCTTCTTTGGAGGAAGCGGCAAGGGACATGGGCGCAAGCCGCATGAAGGTGTTCATGTCAGTTACACTGCCCCTTCTTCTTCCCGGCCTTGGAAACGCATTCCTGGTCACCTTCATAGAGAGTATCGCAGACTTTGCAAACCCCATGATCATCGGCGGTTCCTACGATACCCTCGCAACCACTATATACTTGCAGATAACCGGCGCATATGACAAAGCCGGAGCAGCAGCTATGGCTGTGGTGCTCCTGTGCATAACCATGGCCATGTTCGCCGTTCAGAAATACTATTTAGAGGCTAAGACCTCGGCCACCCTCACGGGAAAGGCTTCAAGAGCCAGGATGCTCATAGAGGACAAGAGCGTGAGGCTCCCCCTCACCATACTTTGCTCCATGGTTGCCATGTTCGTCATACTCATGTACATCTGCGTACCCATCGGAGCCTGTTTCCCCACCTGGGGCTTCAAGTTCTTCCCGCTGACGGGCAAGTGGTTCAAACTCATATTCACGAGGTATAAAGGGTTCAAGGCATTTAAGGACTCCTTCATACTGTCCCTCATTGCGGCTCCTATCACGGCTCTTCTTTCCATGATAATCTCTTATCTTGTCGTCAAGAGAAAGTTCAGGGGCAAAGGCTTCATAGAGCTCGTATCCATGCTCGCCATGGCAGTCCCCGGGACGGTCCTTGGCGTAGGGTATATAAGAGGATATGCGGGAGGCATATTCCACACAGGATTCCTGCAAGGGCTCTACGGTACGGGGACCATTCTTGTCATAGTTTTCATCGTCAGATCCCTGCCCACAGGTACAAGATCGGGTATTTCGGCCTTAAGGCAGATAGACAAATCCATCGA
This sequence comes from Bacillota bacterium, assembly GCA_017619385.1. GTDB lineage: Bacteria > Bacillota > Clostridia > Peptostreptococcales > Anaerovoracaceae > RUG13409. The sequence continues at coordinate 2,743 of JAFZSM010000110.1, read as the reverse complement.
GGAATCTGCCTATGATATGGGTGCTAACAGTTTCAAGGTGTTTACAACGGTCACACTGCCCCTCATAAAGGATTCCTTCCTTTCAGGCTTCGTGACGTCCTTTGTCAGGAGCATCACCGCTATTTCCGCGGTCATACTCCTCGTGACGCCCAAGTTCCTGCTCATCACGGTGCAGATAAACGAGTTCGCAGAAAAAGGCTCCTACGGCCTTGCCTGCGCCTTCGCAACACTGCTTATCATAGTGACCTTCGGCTCCGTACTTTTGATGAACTTCATCACCGCACGGCTCGGAACCAGTAAAAAGATCAAGGAGGATTAGTACAATGGCAAAAGAGAAAAAAGGCGTACGCCTTGAGCATATATCAAAGATCTATCAGGATCCCAAAACAGGCAAGGACTTTTACGCAGTCAAGGACACGGACCTTGTCATAGAACCGGGCAGCTTCGTAACGCTCCTGGGACCTTCGGGCTGCGGAAAGACCACGACACTCCGCATGATAGCTGGCTTCGAATCTCCCGATGAAGGAGAGATTTACCTTGGGGACGAGGCCATAAATGCTCTGACCCCGGACAAAAGAGATACGGCAATGGTATTCCAGTCCTATGCGCTTCTTCCTCACTACAACGTATTCGACAACGTAGCCTACGGACTGAAACTGAGAAAAGTGCCCAAAGATGAGATCAAAGAAAGGGTAACGAAGATACTCAAGCTCGTGGAGCTCGAGGGTATGGAAGGCCGTATGACCAACCAGCTCTCAGGCGGTCAGCAGCAAAGAGTGGCCCTTGCCAGGGCTCTCGTCATCGAGCCTTCGGTCCTTCTCTTCGACGAGCCGCTCTCAAACCTTGACGCCAAGCTCAGAGTCACAATGCGTACGGAGATAAGGCGCATCCAGCAGGAGGTGGGCATCACGGCAGTGTATGTAACTCACGACCAGTCCGAAGCCATGGCTCTTTCCGATAACATCATAGTCATGAGCAACGGACAGGTAGAGCAGATGGGAACTCCTCAGGAGATCTACTACCATCCTAAGAACGAGTTCGTAGCGGACTTCATAGGCGAGGCGAACTTCCTCCCGGGAGAATATCTGAATGAACCCGGAAGGACCATAGTGCTCCGCCCCGAGGCCGCGACTCTTGCAGACGAAGGCGGCATCAAGTGCAAGGTCATACTTTCCTGCTTTATGGGTTCTTATCAGAATTATCACGTGATGGTCGACGATCACCTTGTAAAGCTCCAGGAATACAACCCCAAGAACAAAAAGATATACAATGTAGGTGACGAGTGCTGCCTGGTGTTCGAAAAAGAAAACATACATCTTCTCTAAGAGAGGGGACAAAAAAGCCCTGATTGTTGTATAATCAAATATGTCATATTTGCTCCGATATGGCCAAAGCCTGTCGGAGCATTGTTTTGAGGATATCAAGGGGAAAGATCATGGATTGGAAAGTACTGGGGATAGAAGAAACAAAGGACAAGGCGGCAATAACCGCTGCTTACAGAGAAAAACTGAAAAGCGTGAATCCCGAAGATAGGCCCGATGAGTTCATGGCTTTAAGGGAAAACTATGAAGAAGCTTTAAGGCTTGCCGATGCAGAAGAACGACCGGTCATAGATGACAACAGCCCTCTGGGTCTTTGGAAGAAGGAGCTTAAGGATATATATGAAGACCTCAGCAGGAGGACCTCTCTGCCCGAATGGGAAAAGCTCCTGTCAGAGGATGTCTGCGTTGCAATAGACAGCAGAGCGGATTGCGAAAAGGCCATGCTGGAATATTTCATGACCTACTTTTACGTTCCGCAGCATATCTGGATATACCTGGATTCTGAGTTCTCCTTCCTCGACAGACTGGGAGAGCTCTACGAGACCTATCCGAAGGATTTTGTAGACTATATCATAGTGAACGGAGTAAAGCTTAAGGAAAGGCTTCCCTACGATCTGTTCTATCCCGGTAAGAACGGGCTTGATGCCGATGAATATGTAAAGCTGTTCAACAAAGCCTGCCGTACACCCTGGGAGGAGATGGGAAGCGTATTCGAAGAGCTCGATAATTTATCCGAGTCCCATCCCTACGGAGATACACTGAAGCTTAGGTTCAGGATGCATGTGGAAAATATAGACCTTTTCGAGGAGATGAAAAGGATCAGTGAAGAGCACCCGGGAAACGGCTATCTTTGCATGGAGATCGCGGAGGAGTATTACGGCAAAGAGGAATGGTCTTTGTGCGAAGAGTACTGCCGCAAGGCGCTTGAATGCACGGATGACAAAATGCATGCAAAAAGACTTCTTTCCTACAGCCTTGCAAAGCAGGAAAGATTCGTGGATGCCATCAAGATACTCCACGAGATGATGGGCGATGTCGGAGGGGATAGAAAGCAGCTTTACGAGCTTGCCGACCTCAGAAAAGAGTGGAACGAATCACTCATATCAAAGTATGAGAAGGAACTGGAGGAAAGACCGGACGACAACAAGCTCATACTGGACCTCACCTGGTGCTACCTTCAGAACGAAAGGAACGAGGACAGTATCAAGCTTTCCGAGAGGATAGACGAAAATGCCCATGACGTTTTCGATTACAACAATCTCATGAGCCAGATCTACCTCACCGCAGGAGAAGCTGAAAAAGCCCTTCCGTGCCTTGATAAACTGGTCGCTTACCTTAGGGGTCTTAAACCAGACGGAAAGGCAGAAACGGACAGGCGCATCTCAAGGCTACAGGAGATGATGGCAAGAAGAGCTGCCTGC
>JAFZSM010000109.1 GCA_017619385.1 Bacillota bacterium | reverse complement strand
CCGGTGTATCACTACAAGCGGTATCTATCAGAGATACTATGAAGTCGAAGGGGTAACATATCATCATATAATCAACAAAAACAGTCTCATGCCGGATCATAACTATATATCAGTTACCCTTATAACAGATGACTGCGCTTACGGAGACGGGCTTGCCACAGCTGTGTTCAACATGAGCTATGACGAGGGAATGGCTTTTGTGGATTCGCACGAAGGAATATACGCTATGTGGGTAGATCTTAACCAAATCAAGACCTATTCTGAGGGATTCGAAGAATTCATCAAAAAGTAGTTCGAAAATATAGATGACCGGAAAGGTATCCTGGTGTATAATGCAAAAAGCCGAAACGGGATATCGGTGCATTATCCTGCAGGTGTAGTTTAGTGGCAAAACACCAGCTTCCCAAGCTGGGGTTGAGGGTTCGATTCCCTTCACCTGCTCCAATTCAAAAGCGCCCATCAGGGCGCTTTTTGCATATTTGTGAAGGGAATCGAAGCCGAAAGGCCCCTTATTTATGATATAATCGCATCATGAGAAACGAAAGAATAGAAAAAACAGAACAATTCCTCAAAGGACTTTTTAATGACTCCGAATACTTCAAAAAGGATCCGTACGCAATGAACTACCGCCTGGAGCACTCATACAGAGTGGCTCATATAGGAAAGGAGATAGCGGAAGCAGAAGGTATGGATGCCGAGCGCATGATAGTAGCTAGCCTTCTTCATGACGTCGCTTATTACCTGGACTTTTCAAAGATCGAAGGGGGATACAGAGAACACGGAAGGAAGGGTGCAGCCATTGCAAGGCCTTTCCTTTATGAACTTGGCTATAGCGAAAAAGAAGTCGAAGAGGTATGCTACGGAATTGCCATCCACGTAGATGATGAATCTGATTTTGAAGGGGATAGGACCGCTTTTGCCCTTACAGTGGGAGATGCAGACAACATCGACAGATTCGATGTGTTTCGCATTTACGAGGCATTGGAAAATGAACACTATTGGAAAATGTCCATAGATGAAAGAAACGACTTCTTAAACCGCAAATTGGAGAACCTTGAAAGGTACAAGAAAATGAACTGCGCCACAAAGACGGCGGAGAGAATGTGGCAGGAAAAACTGGATTTCCAAACAGAGTTTTTCACGAGACTCAAGCATCAAAACGCAAACAGCACCTGGTGGAGCGTTCACGATAAGTAAAATACAGAGCTTAACTTTATATTTTTTTCCCTTTGTAAAACATAAGTAAAATGATATAATCTATCATAGATGTTTATAAATAACAGGGAGGAAAATATGAGTTTAGTAACCACTAAAGAAATGTTTGCTAAAGCCTATGAAGGGCACTATTCCATCGGAGCCTTCAACGTAGACGATATTGATATTATGCAGGGAGTACTTGACGGCGCAGCGTCCGTTAATGCTCCCGTTATTATTGCCGTAAGTGAAGGCGCATACAAATTCATGCGTCCGGACTTCGTAGTTGCGGCCGCAAGGGCAGCAGCTGAAAACTACGATATCCCCGTCGCTCTTCACCTTGACCACGGTAAGGATATGGGCATCATCAAGAACTGCGTAGATATAGGATTTACGTCTGTCATGATCGATGCTTCTGCATATGATTTTGAAGAGAACATCAGGATCACAAAGGAAGTCGTAGAATATGCCCACGCAAAAGGCGTAGTGGTCGAGAGTGAGCTCGGAGCCATCGCGGGTATCGAAGACGATATAGTCGTCGACGATAAATACGGTCAGTTCACACATCCCGATGACGCTGTGGAGTTCGTAAAGAGAACGGGCATCGACAGCCTTGCTATAGCCATCGGAACAGCCCACGGCGCATATAAGTTCAAACCGGGCCAGAAGCCTCAGCTTCGTTTCGATATCCTGGAAGAGATCCAGGAAAGACTTCCCGGATTCCCCCTGGTCCTTCACGGAGCATCTTCCGTTCCACAGGACAGACTTGAGATCTTCAACCAGTACGGCGGACAGCTTCCGGCAGCCATAGGCATTCCTACGGACATGCTCAGAGAAGCATCTGAAAAGGCCGTATGCAAGATCAACGTAGGAACGGACATCAGAGTCTGCTACTTCGGAGAGATCAGACGCCAGATGGCTTTAAAGCCCGAGAAATTCGACGGAAGAAGCTTCCTTGAACCTGCAAGAAATGCAGTGGCAGAGATGGTCGCAAAGAGGATCACCGAAGTATTCGGAAGCAACGACAAAGCATAGCTTTACACGGCTTATGCCGTTAAAATAGGTTATATTATTTTCATAGTATTTAATTAAAGGAGAAAAGTATGAAAAAAGTATTAGCAATCATTCTTGCTCTCGTTATGGTGTTGTCATTCGCAGCATGCGGCGGTTCCGGCAAGAAGGAAGACGAGAGTCTGTCAGAAGTTCAGAAGGCTATAGCAGCCGCTGAAAAGATGACGGAAGAAGAACTCGTAGAAGCAGCAAAGAAGGAGCTTGAAGAGCATCCCGACCTCACATTCAATGCTGACTCTCTTACATCAGGCGTAAAGAAAGCTCTCGCAGGATTCGAGAAGAAGTATGAATGGGCAGCAGGCAGAACAGCTTATAACTCCAAGAAGGGAAGCGAATATCAGCCCAAGCTCATCGCTGCACAGCAGGCAGGAAGCTATATCGCTGATTTCGTCATGATCCAGGATGCATCCTTCCTCAAGAACTCCATGCTTGACACGGGATTCCTCCGCAGCTATGTTCCTTCCGGTGACGGGATCGACATCGCAGAAGGCGACAGAGATCCTCTCGTAGGAGTAACATTCAACAAAGTCTTCATGTACGACAACACCAAGGTCGGCGCAGAGCAGCTCAAGAACGTGTGGCAGATGACAGGCGTTGACGGAGCAACACTCAAGGCAGTCAACAACGTATCCTATCAGAATCCTCTTGGTGAAGACATCAACATGAGCTTCCTCATCATGCTCACAAGCCCTACAGCCTGTGAAAAGCTCACGGCAGCTTACAAGAGCTATTTCGGAACGGATTATGATCCTTCCGCAGACGACTATGAGAACATCGGATACAAGTTTGTTGCAGAGTTCATCAAGAACGTAGGACACTGGCACAGCTCCGACTCCTCAGAAGTCAAGAAGATCAACACCTACGCAGATGACGGACGTATCATCTTTGCAGGACTTTGCAAACTCAAGGATTATGAGTACTACAAGGCTGACTACAAGGATACGGATCAGTACTACACAAAGACTGTCACCGCAGCAGGATGGAACAATGACGTAGAAGGATTCGACGGATTCGTTTACAACATGTGGACCCTCATCCCCGACACGGCACAGCTTCCTTACACAGCATGCCTCTTCATCAGATATCTTCACACTGAAGAAGGCTACAAAGCAGGTTGGGGCGGAGTGCTCGGTTATTATTCCTCCAACAAGCTGATCCCCTCCATTGAAGGAGATCCGGCTCTCGACGTTTGGAAAGAGCAGTGCATCGTAGAGGATGTTGAGTACATCGATTCTGTTTACAAGACAGCAGTCAAGTTCATCAACATGCAGCTGGCAGGCGTAAAATAGAGGTCACCCTTTATACAGCGCCCCGTTATAGTGTAAATGTTTGATCAGGGGGGCTTTTGAAGCTCCCCTGATTTTCGTTTTAGGAGTAAGTTTATGAAGAAGAATACGCAAAAGCTGCCTCTTGGCAACAGAATGAAATCGTATTTTTCCAAACCGGCTAATGTCATCTGTATAGTATTCCTGGTCATTCTTATCGCAGCGGTAGTTATTCCCCTTCTGACCCTTCTTATCGGGTCATTCAAGGTCAACGGCAACCAGGAAGCCATCTACATAGGAGGCGGAGCAAAAGACGGAGACTTTACCTTCAATCACTGGGTAGAGCTCCTGACGAGTAAGGATTTCGATTATGCGAAGATCAAATTCTGGCAGCCTCTGGGACAGTCCGCTCTCATGGCCTTGCTTGCCTGTGTCGTCGCCGTTGGATTCGGCGGCATAGTGGCATGGTTCATCACGAGATCCGATCTGCCGGGGAAAAAATATATATCCACAATTTTCGTATTCCCGTACATAATGCCGAGCTGGGCTATGGCTATGTTCTGGGAGAACTTCTTTAAAAACACCGAGATGAACGCAGGCATGGGAATACTTCAGAGCGTTACGGGCATATGCGTGCCGGAACGCATAGTATACGGACTGTTCCCATGCGCCATGAGCCTCGGTCTTCACTATGCGCCGTTTGCGTATATCCTCATAGGAGGAATACTGCGCAACATGGACGCAAACCTGGAAGAAGCGGCCACAGTGCTCAAAGCCAGCAGGTTCAAGATCTTAAGGAAGATAACACTTCCCATTGTAATGCCGGCTCTGGTTTCAACGGTATTGCTCGTATTCTCGAGCAGCATCAGCAGTTTCACGGTACCGTTCTTCCTGAATAAGAGCAGCATCAACAGCGGCAACAACTTCATATCAATTTCAGTCCAGATGAGATGCCTCATAAATACAGGCTTTACCAAAGGACAGGGATACGTTCTCGCCATCATTTTGATGATGTTCTCCATAGGCATCCTGACCCTTAACAACTGGTTCACAGGAAGCCGCAAATCGTTCACCACAGTCACGGGCAAGTCCGGACAGGTCTCCCTTGTCAAGCTGGGAAAGGCAAGGGTAGTCATCGCGATCATACTCCTCATCATAGTGACGTTCTTCGCAGTGATGCCTCTTCTCTCATTCGCAATGGAGAGTGTTCTGGAAGTCCCCGGAGACTGGTCGACATTCACCCTCCGTTACTGGATCTCCGGCGAAGGCTTTGAAGGAAGCAACAAGGGCGATACCATAGGTATACTCAGAAGCTCCATCATGTGGAAGGCGATGGGCAGGAGCCTGCTCCTTTCCGTCATAGTATCTCTGGTCGCAGGTACCTTCGGACTTCTCATCGGATATGCAGTGGCAAGGAAGAGAAATTCCAAACTCGCCACAACAGTCTCAGATTTGGCCTTCCTGCCTTATCTGATCCCGTCCATGAGTTTCGGCGCCGTTTATCTGGCTCTGTCATATACCAAGGGCTTTACCTGGCTTGACGGATCGTTCTTCCTGCTCATATTGGTAGGTTCCATCAAGTTCATGCCATTTGCATCAAGAACAGGCACAAGCGCCATGCTGCAGCTTTCAGGAGAGATCGAAGAAGCTGCCATCATAATCGGAGTTCCGTGGCTCAAGAGAATGACCAAGGTCCTCTTCCCGATCCAGAAATCAAGCTTCATTTCCGGATACCTGCTTCCCTTCATCTCCTGCATGAGAGAGATGTCACTCTTCGTACTCCTCGCAGCGAGCTACACAACACTGGTCACCACAGTGCTTTCGGAGTACAGCAGGACCGGACTTTCACAAGCCAGCAACGCAATAAATCTGCTCATTATCGTATTCGTACTCGTCATCCAGTTCGTTGTTAACAAGCTGACAGGCGCGAGCATCGATAAGGGCGTAGGAGGTAACTGATATGCCGAAAATCGTATTGGAACACGTATGTAAAAGATTTGACGATTTTTCCGCTGTAGAAGATCTTAATATGGTCATCGAGGATCGTGAGTTCATAACTCTTCTCGGACCCTCCGGCTGCGGAAAAACAACAACACTCAGAATGATAGCAGGTCTTGAGACCCCTACAGAAGGGCGGATCACTATCGGAGATCAGGTGGTATTTGATTCTGAAAAGGGTATCAACGTATCTCCTGCAAAGAGAGATATAGGATTCCTGTTCCAGAACTATGCTCTCTGGCCTCACATGACCGTATACCAGAACATAGCATTCGGTCTTGAGAACCTGAAATGGCCCAAAGACCAGATCAGAGAAAGAGTAGATGAGATGCTCAAGATGCTCAAGATAGAGCAGTTCGAAAAGAGATACCCAAGCGAGCTCTCCGGCGGCCAGCAGCAAAGAGTCGCCATCGCAAGGACCCTCGCTCCGAAGCCGAAGGTGCTCTTCATGGACGAACCTCTGTCAAACCTCGATGCAAAGCTTCGTCTTGAAATGAGAACAGAGCTCAAGAGGCTTCACGCAGACACAGACTCTACCTTTGTCTACGTGACCCACGATCAGCTTGAAGCTATGACTTTAGCTACAAGAGTATGCCTCATTGAGAGCGGATATATGCAGCAGTATGCGCCGCCTCTTGAGACCTACAGCAATCCGGCCAACCTTTTCGTAGCAGACTTTGTAGGAAATCCGACTATGAACTTCTACGAGACAACAGGAAAGATCACAAGCGAAAAGACAGCAGAAGTCAACTTCTTCGATCATCCCTTCATTTTCACAGGCAATGAAGCCTTGGGAGAGTACGGCGGTGAAGGCTTTGTGATCGGTATCAGACCCGAGTTCGTAAACCTTGAAGAAGGCGGACTCATAGGCAAGATATATGCCACGCTTCCTGCAGGTATGGAAACGACCGTAAAACTTGAAGTAGGGGATTACATCCTCACTTCGGTCATGTTCGGAAACGTAGACTACAAAGTCAACGATGAAATGCACTTCGAGATAGCCGGCGACGGCATCATCCTCTTCGACAAGAAGACCGGAAAGAATATCGGAAAAGGCACACTGACCATCTGATCATTAAAACAACAAATATATAGCACACTTTAAAACCCGGAGATATCTCCGGGTTTTCTGATGTATGATGTTTTTTTCCTAGACCATCAGTCTGTCGATAACGGCTTTTCTTTCCAGATACTTCTTTTCAGCTTCTGCTTCGGTTGGAGCCTTGGTACTGTAATATACTTTGATCTGGGGTTCCGTTCCGGAAGGTCTAATGGCCATCCATGAACCGTCTTCGAAGAAGTACTTGAGCACGTCCGCGGGAGGCAGTCCGTCGGTGCCTTGGGCATAATCTTTGACTTCCTTGATCCCCGGAAGTATGGCTTTTCCGTCTGTTCTGAGGCTTGCCGTGAGCTCCTTCATCCTGTCTGCTCCGTCCTTGCCCGGGAATACGTAGTTGTCGAGGCTGTCGAGGTAGAAGCCGTACTCGCTGTGTATCCTGTCCATTATGTTTCCGAGCTCCAGGCCCTGCTTCTTGTAGTAAGCGCAGGCTGAGCAGAGAGTCAGTATAGCAAATGCGGCGCATTTGTCTCTTACATAGTCTCCGGCAAGGAATCCGTAACTTTCTTCGCATCCGAAGAGGAAGTTCATATTGGGATCGTCCTGGTAGCGGGTCATGAGTTCGCCTATGTATTTGAATCCCGTAAGTGTTTTGAAAACGAGAACGTCCTTGGACTTAGCTATATCCGATGCCAGTTCACCTGACACTATGGTGGTCACGAAGAATGGACCTGCGGGCATTTTTTCCTGAAGGCGCTCCGTGATGTAATAAAGGATCAGAGCTCCCATGGAGTTTCCGTCGAGGAACTTGAGCTCTCCGTGGTACCTGATGGCAACTCCGGCTCTGTCCGCATCGGGATCTGAACCTACGGCGATGTCCGCTCCAATGCGGTCACCAAGGTCAATGACCATGGCCATTGACGGTTCGTTGCCGGGGTTGGGAGATTTGACTGTGGGGAAGTCTCCGTTCGGCTTTTCCTGCTCTGCTACGCAGGTGACGTTTGCAAAGCCTGCATCCTGAAGGACTCTTCTAACTGTTATGTTTCCGCTGCCGTGAAGGGCTGTGTATGCGACTTTGATCTTGGCGTTGTCCGTCAGGCTGAGCTCCGGTACTGCAGCTCTTACAGCCTTTGAATAGGCCTTGAGGACTTCGTCTCCTATGTATTTGAGAAGCCCTACAGACACGGCCTTTTCCTCTGTTGTCGTCATGGCTTCTGTAACGGATACGGCATTCACCTTTGCGATGACCGCATCTGCGTCATCGGGAAGAAGCTGGCATCCGGTCTCGTCATAGGCCTTGTATCCGTTGTACTCTTTGGGATTGTGACTAGCGGTCACCACTACGCCGCCTACGCAGTGATAATACCTGACTGCGAAGGACAGAAGCGGTGTGGCTGATTCGAAAGTGAAAAGGTACACGGGGATCCCGTTTGCTGCAAATGCAAGAGCTGTTTCTTTTGCATATTGTGCGGAATTGTTTCTCGTGTCGTAGGCTACGGCCACTCCGCGCCATACGTCAGTGCCGTACTTGTCGAGAAGGAATCTCGCAAAGCCGTTGGTAGCTTTTCTTACGTTGTATTTGTTGATCCTGTTGGAACCAATGCCCATGATACCGCGGAGTCCGCCGGTACCGAATTCCAGTTCTTTATAGAATCTGTCTTCGATCTCTTTTTCATCCGAAAGAGCTGCAAGCTCCCGGCGGTCTTCCTCATCGAAGTAGGGGTTGGTTTTCCATAGTTCATAGACTTCTTTGTAATCCATATATCTCTCCATTCCTCCTCCCGAAAGGGAGGCAACAGCAATATAAACTAAGGTCTTCCGAGAAGCTCAAACATGTTTAGTTTGTATGCTTCCACTCCGGGTTGGTTGAAGGGATTGACTCCCGTCATAAGAGCTGAAATACCGCAGGCGGTCTCAAAGAAGAAGAACAGTTCTCCCAAGGTGACTTCGTCCTGTCTTTCAGCCCTGACTTCAAGGCAGGGGACTCCGCCGTCGATATGAGCCTTTTTGACTCCGTCTCTTGCGGCGTTGTATATATCGTAGTATCCCTTTCCCGCCAGATAGTTGAGCCCGTCGAGGTTCTCTTCCGCAAGGGGCACCGTCAGGGACGTGTCTATGGTCTCGAAACTAAGTCCGGTCTCGAAGAGTATCCTTTCGCCTTCCTGTATGTACTGGCCCATGGAGTGAAGGTCTGCCGTGTATACGCAGGATGCGGGGAATATTCCTTTTCCTTCTTTTCCGTCTGATTCTCCGTAGAGCTGCTT